>NZ_KZ454939.1:85232-372939 GCF_002797355.1 Bacillus xiapuensis
GCCGATGGTAGTTGGGGGTTTCCTCCTGCGAGAGTAGGACGCTGCCAGGCAAACAAGAAAAAGAACAGCCTGTGCTGTTCTTTTTTTATTTTTGGCGGTACACTGAGATGTGCCAGACGGATAACGAGGGAAGCATTAGCCCGGCATACAGGATGTAAGGGGAAAGAAAAAAACTGTGACGGTATATTTTTTACTCCGCTATTTAAAGAATGAGTCTTATTTCTTTCATTTCGTAAATTTGACAAAATGTAAGCAGAAAAGCCTGTTTTTTACCATGAGTGTTATGGAAAGGGAGCCGCTGTCAATACTGATACATAGCTTTCTAAAAATGAAATGAGCGATATTTCTCAGCCCCTTCTCTTCTTCCGGAGGGCAGGTATCTGAACAGAATGACTTAAAAAACGCAGATTCTGATTCGCTTTTATCAATGGTCATTTCTCAAAACTTAACTATTTTGGCTTTTAACTTACCTCCGAAAGAATCCCTCACCTCTAAGCGAAGCGCAGGTGGAGGGTAGTTCATTTCATATAGCCAGTTTGTGTGTTGATTTTTATAGCACAGCATGCTAATATAGGGTTACGGGGTATAAGTATGAAGATGGAGCAAGGAGGGAAGCCTGTGGAAGAAGAAGTAAAATCGACGGTTCAGCCGAATAAACAGCAGCTTCTTAACCGGTTAAAGAGGATTGAAGGGCAAGTGAGAGGTATTCACCAAATGATCGAAAACGACCGCTATTGTGTAGATATACTCCACCAAATTAGCGCAGTCCAGTCGGCGATTAACAAAGTGTCTTTAGCTTTGCTCGAAGATCATACGTCTCATTGTGTTGCTCACGCAATTAAAGGAAATAACGGTGAACAGGCAATCAAGGAATTGATGGATGTAATGAAAGCACTGACTAAGTAATGAAAGTCAAGAGTAAAAGATTCATCAAGTGGTATAGCTAAAATATACAGGAGGTTGTTCAAATGAAAGAAATCATAAAAGTACAAGGAATGTCTTGCAATCATTGTGTCAATGCCATTGAAGGAAGCGTGGGCAAATTGGCTGGTGTATCTTCGGTTAAGGTCAACCTGAGTAAAGGGGAAGTAGCGGTTGAGTTTGACGAAAGCCAGACAAAGTTAGCCCAGATAAAAGAAACCATTGAAGATCAAGGATATGACCTTGCATAATTTACTGGTTAATATGCAGTAGAAAGATCGTGCCTGTAGGTATGGTCTTTCATTTTATCATTATTATACCCCCACTATGTATTGGAGGGATCGAGGTATGGCAAGCAAAGAAAAAACACTGCGAATTGATGGGATGACATGTGCCGCTTGTGCCCGCCGCATTGAAAAAGGGCTGTCGAAGATCGAAGGCGTGGAGGAAGCTAACGTTAACTTTGCCCTGGAACGTTCTACAGTGGTATATGACCCGGATAAGACCAATGTACAAGAGCTGAAGGAAAAGGTTGAGCATCTAGGCTACAGTGTCGTTCAGGAAAAAGTGGAGTTTGACATTTCAGGCATGACGTGCGCTGCTTGTGCCAATCGGATTGAAAAGAGAGTTCGCAAGATGGAAGGCGTTGAAGAGGTTAATGTGAACTTTGCGCTTGAAACGATGACCGTTGTTTATGATCATCAGCAAGTGACTCCTGCGGAAATGAAGCAAATTGTTCATAAACTGGGCTATGAACTGACATCTAAGCTGAATGAGGCTGAAAAGGTTGATCACAAGGAAGTAGAAATTCAAAGACAGTCCAGAAAGTTTTTGCTTTCACTTATATTGACGATTCCATTATTCTGGACGATGGTCGCCCATTTTGAATTTCTCTCCTTTCTTTATTTGCCGGACATCTTGATGAATCCGTGGGTACAGCTGATGCTGGCGACGCCTGTTCAATTTGTTGTCGGAGCGCAGTTTTACAAAGGAGCTTATCATGCCTTAAAGAACAAGAGTGCAAATATGGATGTGCTTGTAGCTTTAGGTACAAGTGCGTCTTACTTCTACAGCTTATATTTGGTGTGGGAGTGGGCGGCAGCTGGTGCAGAGGGTATGCCGCAGCTTTATTTTGAGACTTCTGCCGTCATCATCACGCTCATTTTGCTAGGGAAGCTTTTTGAAGTGCGGGCGAAAGGGAAAACGAGCCAAGCCATTCAGAAGCTTCTCAGTTTGCAGGCGAAGACGGCTCGCGTATTAAGAAATGGAAACGAAGTTGAGATCCCGATAGAAGAAGTCATGGCTGGTGAAGTGATTCTAGTCAAGCCAGGTGAAAAGATTCCGGTAGACGGGGAGATTCTTGAAGGACGTTCGGCGATTGATGAATCGATGATTACAGGTGAAAGTATTCCTGTCGATAAAACGGCAGGTGATGCTGTCATTGGAGCCACGATTAATAAAAACGGGTCATTGAAGATCAAGGCGACGAAGGTAGGCAGCGATACAGCGTTAGCACAAATTGTAAAAGTCGTAGAGGAAGCACAAGGGTCTAAAGCAGATATTCAGCGGTTAGCTGATAAGATTTCAGGGGTTTTTGTTCCGGTTGTAGTCGCTATTGCTGTCGTTACTTTCTTCATTTGGTATTTTGCAGTGACACCGGGTGACTTCCGTTCGGCATTAATTCCTACCATTTCAATTTTGGTCATTGCTTGTCCTTGTGCTTTAGGCTTGGCTACACCCACTTCCATTATGGCCGGTTCGGGCCGTGCTGCTGAAATGGGCTTGCTTTTCAAAGGCGGCGAGCATTTGGAGCATACGCAGACCATTGATACGGTTGTCCTTGATAAGACAGGAACCGTTACAAAAGGAGAACCATCGTTAACGGATGTTATGATAGCGGATTATTTGGAAGAAACCGATATACTCCAGTTAGTCGGCACAGCAGAAAAACAATCGGAGCATCCATTAGCTCAGGCGATCGTTGACGGCATTAAAGAAAAGGGGATTTCACTTCTCAACGCGGAAGAATTTGAGGCATTGCCAGGCCGGGGAATTCGCGCTGTTGTCCATGCGAAGGAAGTGCTGATTGGTACGCGGAAATTAATGACTGAATCGGGTATTGCCATTCAGCCGCTGGAAGCAACTATGGAGAAATGGGAAAGTGAAGGAAAAACAGCTATGCTAATAGCAATCGATCAGCAAATAGCCGGAGTGGTAGCGGTAGCTGACACGTTGAAGGAAACATCTGAAGAAGCCATCAGCCGGATGAAAAAGCTTGGACTTGAAGTGGTTATTCTAACTGGGGATAATCAGCGTACGGCTGAAGCCATTGCTCGGAAAGTGGGCGTCGAGCGAGTGATTGCCGAGGTTCTGCCTGAACAGAAAAGCGGAGAAATTAAAAAGCTGCAGGAACAAGGAAAAAATGTCGCGATGGTCGGTGACGGCATTAATGATGCCCCCGCTCTTGCCACTGCCAATGTCGGGATGGCTGTTGGAACGGGAACAGATATTGCCATTGAAGCAGCGGACATTACGTTGATGCGCGGAGATTTAAACAGCGTGGCAGATGCTTTCTTGATGAGCCGGAAAACGATGAGAAATATTAAGCAGAATTTATTTTTCGCTTTCTTTTACAATACCATTGGCATCCCTGTAGCAGCAATGGGGCTGTTAGCTCCTTGGGTAGCAGGAGCCGCTATGGCCTTCAGCTCCGTTTCCGTCGTGTTGAATGCTTTGCGTCTGCAAAAAGTCAGCATGAAAGATTAAATGTCTTTAGGAAAAAACATCTTTTAGGTAAGAAGGCACTGAAAAAGTGATGGCTTTGAAATAGCAATATGTATCTTATCAATGGATAGCAAGCAAACAGGGAGTTCATCGCCTATACATCGCAGGTGATGAACTTCTTTTTGTCATGAAGAAGACGATCTCAGCATTCTCTGAGATAGAGTATTTTTTTGCGTAAACAAAAGAGTGGACTCGCTTACTTTAAGTGAGCCATCGGCAGTGAGAGCTTTCTGTATCGCCCTGCTGAAAAAAGAACAACGGCTGCCATCTCGCAGCGCCTTGCTGCAGGCTCGAACGAATCGGGCATTTAGTTGCTGCGATTCCGCACTTAGACTTTTGCTTCGCCGCTTCATCCCAGAAAAGTGGCGTTGTTCATGCAGGATAAACGAAGTTCGTCTAAGTTCCACTTTGTTTGGGTATAACACTAGTAACTTTTCTGCATACTTAATTAGGGGGCAAGTTTATGAAATGGCGAGGCAGACGAGAAAGCTCTAATGTGGAAGATAGAAGGGGCATGAGTGGAAAAGGCATAGCCGGAATAGGCGGAGGAATTGGGTTGGTAATAGTCTTAATCTATGCGCTGCTCGGCGGCAATCCCGGAGAACTGCTCGATGATACTCAAATCACAGGGTCAGATTCATCTATTTCTCATGAAGAAACAGCCCAAGAGGAGGAGCTGTCTCAGTTTGTTTCGGTGGTGCTTGCGGATACCGAACAGGTATGGGGGAAACTGTTTCGCAAAGAAGGCTTGGTGTATAAAGAGCCGAAGCTTGTGCTCTATTCCGGGAGCGTTGAGTCGGCATGCGGAGCAGCCAGCGCCGCTGTCGGCCCATTTTATTGCCCGGGCGACTCCAAGCTGTATATCGATCTGAGCTTTTATCAAGATTTGCAGGATAAGCTACAGGCGCCCGGTGATTTTGCAATGGCGTATGTTATTGCTCATGAGGTGGGGCATCATGTGCAAAATCTTCTAGGGACGACAGATCAAATGGCTCGTCTTCGTTCACAGCTGAGTCAAGCGGAGTACAATCAATATTCCGTCCGTTTGGAATTACAGGCAGATTATTTGGCCGGGGTATGGGCTCATCATGCGCAAGGCATGAATGTGCTTGAAGCGGGAGACATCGAAGAAGCTTTGCGTGCAGCCAGCGCTGTCGGAGATGACACGATCCAAAAGAGATCCCAAGGATATACGGTTCCTGAAAGCTTTACTCACGGAACGTCCCAGCAGCGAGTGCGCTGGTTCCATAAAGGATTCCAAACAGGAGATATAAAGGACGGAAATACATTTGAAGCACCGCAGCTGTAAATGCATAAAGTTCACGAAATGTTCATAAAGCAACCGTTTAGCTCATAGAATTCGTGGTAAATATATCCATGTAATCATTTAATAAGGAGGAAGATGAGGTATGGCTTTAATTCCTAGCGATCCGTTTAGACATTTGGCAAATATGAGAAAAGAGCTAGAAGGATTCTTCTCGGAATTCCCTTCTAATTTTGGAACAGAATCGAATATGGGCGGAATCAGAGTTGATGTGTACGAAAGGGACAATGAAGTCGTAGCTGCTTGTGATCTTCCTGGGCTTGAAAGCAAAGACGATATCGACATTGATATTGAAAACAATTTACTCACCATTAGCGGTTCAATGAATCGTTCGAATGAGGTGAATGAGGAAAACATGTATCGGAAAGAACGGTATTTTGGCCGTTTTCACCGGGCTGTCGCACTTCCGGCTCCTGTCTCTCAAGAGGGCGTCAAGGCCTCTTATAAGAATGGTGTGCTAGAAGTCGTGATGCCGAAACGGAAAAAAGATGATAAGAAAAGAATTGAAGTAGATTTTAGTTAAATGTGAACAAACTTATGTGATGGTTTCTCATCACATAAGTTTTTTTGTGAATAATCTTCTCTTTTGACTCTTACTAGATTGCTAGTGATTTGCCAAAAATGGAGCGGATTAGTTGTTTTTTGCCGGCTGAAAGAATATAATTTACTTGATTTACAGATTCTACCCAGTAAAGGAGCGGCGAACGATGACAAATGCATTAAGTCCTAAAGTAGTTTCGTTTTTGGAAGGTTTGAAAACGCTTTATATTAATGGGGATTTCGTTGAATCCGTTTCCGGCAAGACCTTTGAAACACTGAATCCAGCAACAGGAGAAGTGTTAGCGGTTGTGTCAGAAGCTGAGGAAGAAGATATTGATAAAGCTGTTCGTGCAGCCAGAGAGGCTTTTGATAATGGTCCTTGGTCAAGGATGGGATCAGCAGAAAGAAGCCGTTTGATTTATAAACTGGCTGATCTAATGGAAGAAAATAAATTGGAATTAGCACAATTAGATACGCTGGATAACGGGAAGCCTCTGCAAGAAACATTAAATGCCGATGTTCCTTTAGCTATCGAGCATTTTCGCTATTTTGCCGGCTGGTCAACAAAGATTGTCGGGCAAACAATACCTGTTCAAGGCAATTACTTCATGTATACAAGACATGAACCGGTTGGAGTCGTTGGACAGATTATCCCTTGGAACTTCCCGCTCTTAATGGCTGCTTGGAAATTGGGGGCATCGCTCGCTTCCGGCTGTACTGTGGTTCTAAAGCCTGCGGAAAATACGCCACTATCCGCGCTGTATTTAGCTACTTTGATAGAGCAAGCAGGATTCCCGAACGGCGTGGTGAATATTGTGCCGGGCTTCGGAAAAACAGCTGGACAGCCGCTCGTTGATCATCCGCTTGTCGACAAGATTGCTTTTACAGGCTCAACAGCAGTCGGTAAATCGATCATGAAATCAGCGGCGGATACAATGAAACGAGTGACCCTTGAATTGGGAGGCAAATCGCCTAATATCATTCTGCCGGACGCTGATTTATCGAAAGCAATTCCTGGTGCACTAATGGGAATTATGTTTAATCAGGGGCAGGTATGCTGTGCAGGAAGCCGGTTATTTGTCCAAAAGAAAATGTACGACAAGGTCATGTCCGAATTAACGGATGCTGCTAAAAAGGTAAAGCAAGGGAACGGTTTAGATTTAGAGACGACTATGGGACCGCTGATTTCTTCCCAGCAGCAGCAGCGGGTGAAAGGCTATATTGATAAAGGAATTGAAGAAGGGGCGGAAGTGCTGACTGGCGGCACGATTCCATTTGAAAAAGGGTATTTCGTCTCTCCGACGATCTTTGCGAATGTAGATAGTCAAATGACGATTGCAAATGAAGAGATCTTTGGTCCGGTAGTAGCGGCGATGCCTTTTGAAGATATCGATGATTTAGTGGAAAAAGCAAACAGCTCCTATTATGGACTGGCTGCTGGAATTTGGACGCAAGATTTGAAAAACGCCCATCAAATTGCCCATCGCTTGAAAGCGGGTACAGTTTGGATCAATGCCTATAATGTCTTTGATGCCGCAGCTCCGTTTGGAGGATATAAACAATCAGGAATCGGCCGCGAAATGGGAAGCTATGCCCTGGATAACTACACAGAAGTCAAAAGCGTTTGGGTCAATATGGACTGAGCGTGACAAGAAGAAAGCCGCGAAATGCGGCTTTCTTCTTTAGCTTTTAGTATAGCGATTATGGACATGAACGCGGACAGAACCGTTATAGCTTTCTCATGTAACAAAAGGCGAAATTAGCTAGTTGTTCTGATAAGCAAGCATGTAAGAACATTCACAATACAAAAAAGAGAAAGACAGGCAGCGTTTATGCAGGTGTTAGCAGGACGAGTGCTCTATTTCGGAAAGGGACACCGAAAAGCTGGCAGCCAAACATTATTGCAAACAAATTTGATCATGAGCTGTATTTATAGCGAATCCCGATTCTCTTTGTAAGAGCGGCGCAGGGAAATGTAATGGAGCAAATAGAAAAGAAGAGCGGAGACGAAAGCTACTCCAATTGTATCCCATCCCCTTATTCCAAAGAGAAAAGAAATAATCACGAAAATGCCGAAAAAACCGGCCGATCTTACAATGTTTTGCCGTTTTTCTTTCTGGTAAACGGCTTCTGTCGTCACATCAGGAAATTCGATGCCAGACAAGATATATCGAACTGTTGGATAAAGTAATCCTGCTGCAAATGGAATAAGCAGAACTACAAATGAATCGATTTTCCAATCGCTCACCCCAGCTTGCAGGCAAAGCAATCCAAAAAGCAGTGCAAACATGATGACTGCTGATTCAGCCAAGAAAAAGAGGAGTTTTCTTTCTTTATATTCATCATCCGGTAAAAGCACAGAAAGCCATGTTTTGTTCAATTTAACTTACCTCCCAAAAAAGTTCATCCAATGTTTTGCCCAAAGCTTTGGCGATCGCTACGCAAAGCTGCAAACTGGGGTTATATTGCCCTTTCTCTATTAGACCGATCGTCTGACGCGTCGCGTTCACTTCCTGAGCCAGCTGTTGCTGGGTCAGGCCTTTTTCCACACGGGCTAGCTTGATTCTGTTTCTCATTTAATCACCTGCTATTCGCCAAAAAAGACGTATATATATTGCTTTTTGTAATATATATTTTACATATCAATCAATTGATTGTCAACAACCCGTGGGTGAAAAAGGGAGGTTTTTCTGTGTTGAATTATTCGGCAGGAGGATATTCTTGTTTATATTGAAAATATTCCCTTTTGGGCCGATACTAATAGCAAGCAACTAGAAGCTAGGCAGCAGGAAAAGGAGTTATTTTTAAAACATTGAAAAGGAGGGAAGCGGCTTGTCCGATAATACGCAGAAGGAAGAAGGCGTGTTGGACAGCAGTGAGCAAGCTTATGCGAATCCACCATAATCTGACCGCGATGTTTTCTTATCGGATGTATAACAAAGCCATATCGGCTCAAGGACTGGCGATGGAGCGGCTGGCATCGGGCTTGCGGATCAATCGGGCTGCGGATGATCCGGCGGGTCTTGCTATTTCGGAAAGAATGCGAGCGCAAATCCGCGGGTTGAATCAAGCGGCACGAAATACGCAAGATGCCATGTCGTTCATTCAAACGGCAGAGGGAGGACTTAATGAAACGCACGCGATTCTACAGCGAATGCGTGAGCTCTCCGTTCAAGCAGCTAATGATACCTTAAGTGCAGCCGACCGTTTGTCTATCCAAGAGGAGATCAATGAATTGACAGAGGAAGTTACGAGAATTGGCAGTGATACGGAATTTAACACGATTAAGGTACTGGATGGCACGCATGACACGATGAAGATTCAAGTGGGCGCGAATGCCAGACAAACGACGGCAATTGGGTTGTCAGATATGCGGTCGGCAGCGCTCGGCTTGACCGGCAGCGGCGCAGGATACACGGATCAAGGCACGCTGGATATGTCATCCAATGAATCGGCTTCCTCGGCTATTTCTATCATTGATCAAGCAGTTGAGAAGGTATCCTCACAGCGCTCTAAGCTGGGCTCCCATACAAGACGTCTGGAGCACACGCTGAATAATTTAGAGAACACAGCAGAGAACTTAACCGCCGCAGAGATGAGAATCAGAGGAGCCGATATGGCGAAGGAAATGATGAATTATACGAAGAATTCCATTTTGGCTCAAGCTGCCATGGCGATGATGGCTCAAGCTAATCAGCATCCGGCTATGATTTTGCAGCTGTTGAAGACGTCATAACTGCAAAAAGAAATAGTAAATTTCTTTTTTTTGTTAAATATTCGTAAATCGGTTTGACATGCAGAATGGTTACTGATTAAAATGAAGATAAACAATGACGAAAGGGTGGAAAAAGTACATGATTCTATAATCCTGTTTTGAGAGAATTCGTTGTAAAAGGCGAAATGATTTTCTGAACGGGAGGAGTCTGTGCTTTTTTATAAAGGTTAAGCCCTGCAAACTGAATAGCGCAGTGCTGACTTTTCCTGTTCAGAGGGAATCGAATGTTAAACACAAATATTCTGAATAGGAATAGGAACGGGCGTGCACAGATCAAAAAGGTTACGGATCTTCTTACCTCCTATTCGATGAAAATAGGGGGTTTTTTGACATTTGCAATTGATGAATCGTCCATTTTATTCTGTACCGGAGGAAAACAAATGAAACCAAAAATGAATACAAAAATAATTGTCATAACCTTTATGATCGGCGCTTTTTTTTCTATTTTAAACGAAACGCTGCTGAATATTGCTTTAACCGAGCTGATGGATGTCTTTCATATCGATGAGCCGACCGTTCAATGGTTAGCAACGGGATTTATGCTCGTGATGGGTGTATTAATGCCGATATCGGCATTGTTAATTCAATGGTTTACGACAAGACAGATGTTTATCGGTGTGATGACGGTCTTCTTAATTGGAACCATCATCGCCGCTTGTGCTATGAATTTTCCTATGCTGTTAACCGGGCGGATGATTCAAGCGGCGGGAACCGGTCTCTTAATACCGGTGATCATGAATGCCTTGCTTCTGCTGTTTCCTCCTGAAGTGCGAGGAAGAATCATGGGCACATTTGGTCTCGTCATTATGTTTGCACCGGCATTAGGACCCACATTGTCCGGTGTCATCGTTGACTTTTTGGGCTGGCGCTGGTTATTTATCTCCGTCATTCCTTTTACTCTCTTCTCCATCATATTTGCGTTTAAATATTTGCAAAACGTAGGGGAAGTGACCCGTCCGAAAGTGGATGTGCTTTCTATAATTCTTTCTTCAATTGGAATCGGCGGTATCGTATATGGCTTCAGCAGCGCGGGCAATAGTCCAGAGGGATTTCTGTCGGCAACGATCCTTGCAGTAATTAGCATCAGTCTTATCAGCCTCATATTGTTTACATGGCGGCAATTAAAGCTTGAGGAACCCTTGCTGGATGTCCGGGTGTTTAAATATAAAAGCTATACTCGCGGCGTCAGCTTGTTTGTTATTGTGATTATGGCAATGTTTGCTTCCGAGATTGTGATGCCTATGTATTTGCAAGGACCTTTAGGCTATTCCGCCAAAGTAGCCGGACTGCTGCTGCTGCCGGGTGCGTTATTAAACGGGCTGATGTCACCGGTTATGGGTACGCTGTTTGACAAGTTTGGCCCGAGAAAATTAATCATACCCGGCACGGTTGTTTTAGTCGGAGTAATGATCTTTTTTAGCAATATTCACCCATCGATACCAATCTGGTCCTTTATCGTTGTCTATATTATCTTAATGTTATCTATCTCAGCGATCATGATGCCTGCCCAAACGAATGCCTTGAATGAGCTTCCCAAGCATTTGTATCCCCATGGAACTGCCATATCCAATACGCTACAGCCGGTTGCAGGGGCGCTGGGTGTGTCAATCTTTGTCAGCATTATGACGCAGGGCCGAAACAGCTATTTGGAAGATCAGTCGGGTCCGATTACAGAGCAAGCGGTCCATCAGGCGATGACTGTTGGGGTGCACCATGCTTATTGGTTTGCCTTAGGTTTGTGTATTCTTGCTTTTTGCATCGCCTTATTTATTAAAAAAGCGGTTGCGCCGGATTTTGACTCATCTTCCTCCGATCAGGAAAAGACCACTTCTTCGCTTTAACGAAGACAGTCGTATTAGAGAGAAAGGGGCGGGTCCTTGTGCGAGAGGAATCCGCCTCTTTCTGTAAAGGTGAACGGAACGGAGAGGGCGCTCTCACCCGCTGCTGCGGGACGCCAGACGCTGCCAAACAAATGACAGGGCACTGTGAATGATTGCGGCTGCTTTCATTCCTATATGCCTGCTATAAGAAAGAGGGAATTTACAGTGGAACGAAAAGTTAGACATAATGGTCTCTTATATAAAACAAAATACGGCGGACGACGTATACTTGCAAGCTAGTGAATATGACGAACACGAGTTTGAGCTGTATAGAAAAAGCGACGATGAATTAGTAGCCAGTATGGTTTTCAATGACCGGGGCGAGCTTGAAAGCTTCTCCTCTTTTCGAGATGTCAGCGGGATAACCGGTCATTTGCCCCCAAAAGAGATTCGCGCCAATGCAGAAGCTTTCATAGAGAGGGTGCGTCCCGGTTTGTTACAGTCGGTCCGCTTTTCCTGCATGATTGATTTTGATGAAACATACGGCCTTATTTATGACAAAAAAGAGGAGAAGTTCGGCCTGTTTCTTCCCCATTCGGGAGTGAAAATAGATATAGCGAGAGATGGACAGGTTCATGGATTTCATGCCAAAGCGGAAGAGTACAAAGTAATCTATCCGCCTAGCATCATTTCGAAAGAATCTGCAAAATCCATTTACATGGAAACTCTGACGCTTGAACTGCTTATTTCTAAATTGGATAAAGACATGTATGTCAACGGAGACGGTTCTTACCGCCTGTGCTATGCGCCTGTTGAGTATGTTATGGCGCTGGAGGCGGATGGCAGCGCAGAAACGATTGAGGCATATGGAGGGTTTCTTGAAACGTATGAAAGACTGGACAAGCGCCATGTATCGGAAAGTGAGCGCTGGCCATTGATTGGATTGAATGATCAATATGTGAAAATAGCGGAAAGAATCAGCGGTACAGAGAGAGAAGAATGGTGGTCCGCTGCTGAGGATTCCATTCATCCGCTCGATATAGACGAATGGGTTGGGGACAGCATTCAGCTAAGCTTTGATCAAGAAACCGGACGGCTAGTGAGTGTAGTGAATAATGAAGAGACTCGGAAAGGGGCGGCTCCTATTACCGAAGATGAAGCGAGAGAGCGTGCGCTGCAATTTTTATTCTCTCTTTACCCGCAGGCAGATGAACAGTTCACCATGCAAACAAGCCACCCTTCTCATCATTTTATAGCTGATAAGCAAGAGGGAGAGGGCGAGGGCGAGTCAGAATACGTATTTTATTTTCAGCGCATTCATCATTCAATCAAAGTCGATAGTTATGTACTGGTCATTCACGTTGGGGAGCAATCAGGAAACATCCTTTACTTAGAGACGAATGAAATCGCCGAAACATTATGGAAAACGGCTCCTTTTGAACCGGCTATTTCCCAAGAGGAAGCAAAAGCCATCATCTGCAGCAAACTGGAGATGGAGAGAGGCTTTAAGTTGGAATATGGAGAAGAGGGGCCAGCCTATCATGTGACGTATCTTCCTGCTTTCCCTAAAACGGTTGGTCATATCCGTCTGATTGATGCGTTAACGGGAGAAGCTTTTTATGTCAAGACAGGGCTCATGGAGGAGGCTTAGAGCCATACGAGTAAGCAAGGCGAAGCAGACCCGTGCTGCTTCGCCTTGCTTATTGCTCATGTACATAATTAAACAAAATGAATGCCATCATCAATAGCGGCTCTATCGCCTCATGCCCTTCTGTTACTTTCAAACAGTATGAGCACTGCAAGGAATCCGAACGCCATCCGGCAGCGATCACCTGCTGATTCAAACGTATTTCCGTTTTTGAACCGATACCGAATGATTGAAAGTAATACGTTTGGCTGTTTATTTGCAAGAACAGACCTTCCTGCAGCTTCAATGCATTTTTTATGGAATAGTCGGTTTGAACTTGGCCAATCACTTGCTCCTTTTGGCTGATGTGCCACGTTGTATTCCCCTTTTGCTTTTTCTTCTTTCTTTGTTCAATGAACTTAATCTTTTCTCCGTTCTTAAGCTCAAAGCAAAGGTTCATATACCATTTTCCGCCGCCGTTGATGATTTCATTTATGGCATACTGCCACCAGTGCGGGTAGTAACGGTAATACGCTGCTTGTTTGCGGCTGCCTTTATAAAGTAGCTTCCGGCCTGTAGACATTCTTTCTCCGATGCGGGTGTTCCAAATGTTATCAGGCTGCTTAGGCTGATAAGCGGCGTCGCGCGCCTGTATTCGCCTCTGAATCAGCCAAATCAAAAGAGCACCCGGAAGAAATAAAAGCAGAGGGGCTGCCTGGTGCCATTCTAATGGTTCTAAAAGAATCAGCCGAAAAAGCAGGGCGATGGCCCCGACGATAAATAAAAATAATAGCTTCCCCATCGTATCCTCTCCTTTCTGAGGCAAATGCGATCCGAGGAGTACCGCGAGCAAGTGCCGGCAAGTTTATGCTGCAGACGAATGCTCCAGCATAAGCTTCATATAAGGAGAACTATACTGTAAAACAGTACCAAAATTAGATAGGGTAAGCAAGGGGGGGAATAAAACAGTCTGGGACAAGCGGGCTCTTAGGTTGTCGGGGAAATCAGCTTTTCTAAACGTCGGATCAAAGGCTTTCGCCATTGATCGGCCAGTTCTTCAACCGCGAGTAATTTCTCCAGTCCTTCTAGATCCTTTTGCCGGTGAAAGTAAATTTCGTTGCCAAACAGTACGGACACTTGCTGCGGATGAGGTTCAAGCAAAGTGATGGCAGAATCGGCTCTGACCTGTCCTTCTTCTAACACGCGGCATAAGTAGCCGGTAAAGCCTGTTTCAACGATTCTCGGAAGAAGGTGAGGCAAGCGGGTGCGCTTGCTGATCGTGCTGCAAGGCACCCTTCCTTGGGTGATTTGAATAACAGCATCCCCTAAGCGGAAGATGTCGCCAATATGCACGTCCTTCTCCAGCATATGAGTTGCGGTTATATTTTCACCAAAGGCGGCCGAGGGAAGAACGGTTTGAAATTCTTGCTCCCAGAACGGGTAATGCTCAGCGGGATATATACAAACCGCCCGGTCTGGGCCGCCGTGATGTTTCAAATCAGCGACCCCATCCCCGATAAAGCCGTCTTTTGTTAAGTACGCCTCCTCTGTGCTTGCTTTGCAAATGCCTGTGTTCATTTGCTTTTGATCGTCGTATGCCATCATTTTTGGAAGTCCGATAGATAAATGGATCATTTGCATCGGTTGATCGTTCACGAGAACTAGCACCTGCCTTTCATTTAATCATAGAAGCTATTGCTTACAATTATAGTCTTTCCCGCCGTTGTTTGTCATGGCTGATTTCTATCAAAAAATAAGCCGCGGCGTTTAACGGAGGCAGAAAGAGGGGAGAAGAAGGGAAAGGAAAGGAGGAGACGTTCATGGAATCATCTGCCGCCCATGATCAGAATCAGAGTAAACTCATGAAAGGGGTCATCATTGGAGCAGCTGTTGGCGGTGCGTTAGCGCTGCTGGATTCATCCACTCGCTCCAAAGTGACGGAGACGACAAAGGAGATGAAGGATTCGACGATTCACGTGGTCAACAGGGTCAAAGAAGATCCGTCTGCTGTGAAAAATGAATGGCAGGAGCGTTTGCAAAATGCCGCGGCTGTCTTAAAAGAGGCGATTCAAGACGCACAGCATTTATATAAGAAAGTGAATCGGAACGTAGTTGGGCAAGTGAGTCAAGTGACAAAGGAGTCTTCGGAGATAGTGGAAACAGCTGAAGAGGCAGCAAAAGAGCTAAAAGGCATTACCAGTCAAGTGAGGAAAGCGGGAGAAGAAGTAAGAGGAGATCATTCTTCTGACCGTCAATAAAAAACGGCGGAGCATTGGTTCGCTCCGCCGCGAGTTTAGATGATCAGTCATCGCTGAACATACTGAATAAACCGCCGATTCCGCCTTCACCTTTCGAAGAGCCTCCAGCTTGCGGGGCTGAGGCAAAGACACGGCTGGCTAAACGGCTGAACGGCAAGGATTGTACCCAAACCGTTCCGGGACCTTTCAAAGTGGCGAAGAAGAGGCCTTCTCCGCCGAATAATGCTGTTTTAATGCCGCTCACTGCTTCGATATTATATTCTATATCCTGCGTCATCGCGACTAAACAGCCGGTATCAATGCGGAGCACTTCACCAGGAACGAGCGTTTTTTTATGAATTGTACCGCCGGCATGAACAAAACACATGCCATCTCCTTCCAGTTTTTGCATGATGAATCCTTCACCGCCAAAGAATCCGGCCCCCAGTTTTCTTTGCAGCTCAATGCCAACCGACACGCCTTTAGCAGCGGCAAGGAAGGCATCCTTTTGACAAATGATCTTTCCGTTCAGCTCACTTAAATCCATCGGAATAATTTTTCCAGGATAAGGGCTGGCAAAGGAGACATGCTTCTTGCCTTGCCCTTCATTTGTGAAGGTTGTCATGAACAGGCTCTCTCCGGTAATGATGCGTTTTCCTGCTCCCATAAGCTTGCCCATCAGCCCTTTTCCCTGATCAGAGTCATCACCAAATACAGTCTCCATGCGGATGCTGTCCTCCATCATCATCAAACTTCCGGCTTCTGCAATGACGGTTTCCTGCGGATCGAGCTCCACCTCTACAAATTGCATGTCATCGCCATAAATCTTGTAGTCAATTTCATGATTATTCATATGTATTTCCTCCTTTTGATCAAAAAGGGGAAGAAGCTGAATGAAAAGGTTTGGCTCCTCTCCCTCTGTAAAAGCGAATGCCTTTGCTATGTCATACGTCTGACCGAGAAAAAAGGTTTCACTTCAGTTATATGATTTTCTCCAGCATGTAAGCTTTCTTTGTCTCCCCTTCCAGGAAAGGAGCGGGACAGCAAAAGACTGTGCGGAGATTGCGGCATTAAATGCCTGGTTCGTTCGGGGCTGCACGAGGCAGGTAACAAAGACACTGCCACAGGACGGGGCGATGGCAGCTTTGGTTCTTCTTTTCATCAGCAGAGGACGGAAGAGCCCCCGCAGTGTGAAGGTTCCTTTTATTATGTATGCGCCTATTTAAGATTTAAATCACAGCACCTTTCCATTATAGAGCAAAAAATAAGAGCGGGCCTGCCAGGGGCTGCTCTGATAATCATTTTCGTCAGAATGTATGCCGGCTACGGGCACATAAGGGATTGGATATGCTGAATATTTAAATGGATTTCTGTTTCCCTTGAGGTAAGCAAGCTTATACAATGCTTTTCCTTATCCAGCAGCTTGCCGCTGATCGCGTCTTTAGAGCCGATATTGCAAGTAAGAAATGAACCGGTCATATTGTTTAATTGTCCATCAAAAGTGACAGCAAACGTCTTATCCGTGGATGCTGTCAGTGAGCTTGAGTTTTTAAATCCGTAAGGCCGGGCTGTGTGGGGATAGGGAAGCAGCTGAATGATATGCTGAATCGGAATAAGAATCGTTTGGAAAACAGGTGAAAAGAATACAATATAATCATTCATGACAACCGTAATACAGCCATGGAACACATGGCCATTCGAGACGGTTATTTCGACAAACAGTCCTTTGGCTGTCTCCAATATCTCTTCTAAACACAGCTGTTTTGGGAAAGGGGCCGCCGTTTTTAATTTAAAGGAGGGGGACGCCGCTCCGCTGGCGGTGAATCTCTTGATGTTCTTTACATGAAAGAAAGGAATATAGAAAAATTCTGTTTCTTTATAAAGCACCATGACATCCTCTCCAAGTTCAAAGAACAGCCCCGCTAGTTCCGTTTCTCCCGTCAGCTCCACCAATATGAATTCTCCAACATACTCTTCTAGCCGCATAGCAGCTGCAGTCCTCCTTGTTTGTTGGCATTAGCAGATAGCCTTGTATTCCTTTTGCTTTATCCGAGAGTTCTCTGCATATATATGTGGCTGAAGGCAGGAAGGTACCAATCTCTTTGTCCAACAGGTTGAACGGCTAGCCAAAAAGGGTGAAAGTCAAGGGTACTCTCTTCCCGTGCTCATTGTTAAACGGAAGGGTTGATCTTATCCTTAAAGGCGCTGATTTTCTTCTTTGTCTCTGCGAGAAGCGCGTTAAGCTTCTGGAGATCTGGCTGTTCTTTTTTCATTTCATTGATGAGGGGATACAGACTTTTTTCGATGTTTTTATAATCTTGAGGATAGGATTCCTCGATCATTTTCTCTATTTCATCCCATTTCTTCTCGAGCTGCTGGCCAGCTGTTGAAATCTTGTTAGGCGGATTGGTTGCTCTTTCTATTGCTGTTTCGGCCGCCTGCAAGGCCGTTTGTACTTGCCCTATGCCGCTTGTTAGGTCAGCTGTTTGCTGCACCGTCTCCGCTGCTTCTTTTGGACGCTTCTCATCATGGGTCCAATTGCACCCGCTTATTGCCACAGCTGCCGCTAAAGCTAAAAAACAATGGAATTTTTTCATATGATCCTCCTAGAAAGTTTTTTGTTTACAGTGTAAACGGTTCCCGCCCCGTTTATACAGCATCTAAAAACATCATCAGGATGCCGAAATAAAATGGGGATTAAACCGAATCGGGAAAAAGTAGGAATGCTGCTATTTTTAATTCATTTGATGAAGTTTCTTTTGTTGAAACTTTACGTTTACTGAAGAAAACTTCAAAAATCGTATAATTTTAAAATTTATTGCCCCTAAATGGATAGTAGTTTTTGGTTTTTTGAAACATTTTTGGATATTAAGCGTTAAACAAAAAGGTATATTGTCGATATAATAATGGATTACATATATAAGGAATAATGGTAAAATAAAGAAAGTGTTTTCGGTTTTAGTAACTTTAGCTTTAACTATGTCTGTAGTATTTTTGGTCATTCCCAGTAAGTCTTTGGCAGGATCCACCCTAGCGTTAACGGATTTACAGATTATTGGTATTACATCGGATGGTAACAAATTTGTGCGGGAAAATATCCATCCTTATCAAATGGCAGCAAAAAAACCTTTAAACGGATCTGAAGTTCGCATCGCGGTATATTACAGATTTTCCGAACAAGAAAGCCCACACAGGTCGCAGACCGTCTTTAGACGTGGGATGATAGTGAGGTCAAATACGGAGTACCGCATTTAACCGTAAGGTTTTGCGGTACTTCAAGTATTGGAAAACTCCACTATATTTATTTTTATATATTTGTTGTCGTTTATAGTGAAAACTGATAAAAATATAAGTATGGAAGATTATAGAAGAACTACTACAACCGTATCATTCATTAACTATCATTTTGTGTTTTGTCCTCGATACAGAAGAAAAATATTTCTTGACAACAAGCGAGAAAAGAGATTCAAAGAAATGGTGCACGAAATATGCGAACCACTAAAAATACAAGTGATTGCTTTAGAATGTGACAAAGACCATGCACACATGTTTCTCAATGTACTACCTACACTAAGCCCTGCAAACATCATGGCAAAAATCAAAGGAGTGACATCTAAACAGTTGCGAGAAGAATTTCCGCACCTGCGACACCTGCCAAGTTTGTGGACACGTTCTTATTTTGTTTCTACTGCTGGAAACGTATCAAGTCAAACTATAAAGCGATATGTTGAACAACAAAAAACAAGGGGGTGAAATCATGTCACAAACAATCACTGTAAAAATCAAATTGCTACCTACTAAAGAACAGGATTTGACTTTGACCGAAATGAGTAAAACATACATTTCAACAATCAACGATCTTGTGTCTGAAATGGTAAAAGAAAAGAAAAGCACTAAGAAAACAAGTAAAAACATTGGTGCTTCTTTGCCCAGTGCGGTGAAAAACCAAGCAATTAAAGATGCGAAAAGTGTTTTCAAGAAGGCAAAGAAAACAAAATTTGAAACCATTCCAGTCTTAAAGAAACCTACGTGTATCTGGAACAACCAAAACTACTCTTTGGACTTCACTCATATTTCACTGCCGATCATGATTGACGGTAAAGCCAAGAAAACGCCTATTCGGGCTTTATTAATTGATAAGGAAAATCGAAATTTCAATTTGCTGAAACATAAGTTAGGCACATTGCGTATCACGAAAAAGTCAAATAAATGGATCGCACAAATTTCTGTCACTACGCCTACTCCTCAAAAAACGGGATTCAAGGTTATGGGAGTTGACTTAGGTTTAAAAGTTCCGGCTGTTGCAGTAACTGATGACGGAAAAGTGCGTTTCTTTGGTAACGGCAGACAGAATAAATATAAAAAGAGAAAGTTTCGTTCTGTTCGTAAAGCATTAGGCAAAAAGAAAAAATTAAATGCTATCCGCAGTTCAAAAAACAAGGAACAGCGTTGGATGAAAGATCAAGACCATAAAGTAAGTCGTGCGATTGTTAATTTTGCTAAAGAAAATGAAATCTCTGTCATTCGTTTAGAACAATTAGCGAATATCAGACAGACGACAAGAACAAGTCGTAAAAACGAAAAGAATTTGCATACATGGTCCTTTTATCGTCTATCTCAATTTATTGAGTACAAGGCCAAGTTAGAAGGCATTAAGGTTGAATATGTGAATCCTGTTTATACGAGTCAAACATGTCCTAACTGTTCTGAAAAGAACAAAGCACAAGACCGCAAATACAAGTGTAAATGCGGATTCGAGAAACATCGTGATCTAGTAGGTGCTATGAATATTCGATGTGCACCTGTGATTGATGGTAATAGTCAATCAGCATAGGGAACTATAGGTTCTGCCCTATGAGGGGCAATGAGATGCCCTCATCTTGAAGGTTGTTCAAAACAGAAATGGACTGCGAACGCTTAGCCATTCAAGAATCCCACCCGTTTAACCGTAAGGTTTAGGGCTTGCGTCTTTAGACGTGGGAGTCTCAAGAAGGTACTGAGCGTCATGGAGGGATACGAATTTATAGTGATGGAGTGGATATCACTTCACAAACAAGCAAGGCAGCTAATGATGATTTATTATCGGGAGCGGATAGAATTGTATATGGATATATAAAGTATTACAAAATTCCAATTGAATTATTAAGCTCTGGGGGAATAACTGTTTCTACAAATAATGATGATCCTCCTAATAAAGTTGTTAATGATCATTTAAGTTTCACAATAAATAATGGAGAGGTGAATTGATTCAATGAGTGTTGATTTTGGCAATCCTAGTAATAAAGCAGCTTTTCAGGCATATAGTCAATTGACATTAGTTTCTCGTTTCAAACAGCACCTGGAAACTGGGAGAGATTTTGGAGATCAAACAATAGAAGAAATAGAAAGTCAGATGGGTTTAAGCGAATTTATGGATGCAATTAAATCCGACAAAGTGGTTAATCCTGGTTTATCTCGTGAAGTATCCGACTTTCATAACGGGATTTTACGGGACCGCATGCGACTCTCTGGAGACGTAGCTTATGCTGGCCAAGTATCTTCTATCATTAATAAAGCTTTTAAGTTAGGGTTAGTTGGCAATGACCAAGAGCTCATTAGAAAATACAAATAATAATTTATTATAAGTGAAAGCATAGATCACAAGCAGTCACTATTTATAATGTGGTTAATTGCAAAGGTAAGTAGAACAAGCCCTTCTCGTGTGAGAGGGGCTTGTTCATTTATACAAAGAGTGATGCAATGGAGAGAATTAAAGCAATATCGGCAGTTTGAGAGCAGCGTGGGCCAATTTCATACTTTTATCCCCCTTCTCCAGTGCACTAGTTTATTTGGTTTCGATCAGCAAATGATCAGCTTTCCCTAATTCTTTTTCAATATCCTTAAAAATGAAGACGAAGGAGTGCAGGAAGTCTCTTTGTTATGACATAATAAAGGGAGAAGTAATCAAAAGAAATGATGGTGGATCTATGACAAAAGTTCAAACAGTCAAAATTAATAATAAGTATGCGGCTAAGATGAAAAAGGGCTATCCGCTTATTGAAAAGGGGGCTATTGAACAGCCGAAGCTGCTCAAGCGGGAGGGCGAGTTGCTGCGGCTTGTAGATGAGAAAGGCGATTTTATCGGCATCGGCTATTATGGCGTACAAAATAAGGGTCTCGGATGGATTATCAGCCGCCGGCCTGATGAAAGAGTTGATACGGCCTTCTTTGCGAGAAAAATCCAAACCGCTCTTTCTCATCGTCAAAAATTATTTAATGATCCGGAAACGACAGCTTTTCGGGTGGTAAATGGAGAAGGCGACGGTCTTGGCGGAGTCACGATCGACTTCTACGG
This sequence comes from Bacillus xiapuensis, assembly GCF_002797355.1. Lineage (GTDB taxonomy): Bacteria > Bacillota > Bacilli > Bacillales > Domibacillaceae > Bacillus_CE > Bacillus_CE xiapuensis. Next base: position 106,595 of record NZ_KZ454939.1, read on the forward strand.
CGGTTACTACTTAATTCAATGGTACAGCAAAGGGATTTATTCATTTAAGGAGCCTCTTCTTGCAGCGCTTGGACAAGTGGCTGAATATAAAGGGATTTATCAAAAAAAGCGATTTAAAGAAAAGGGGCAATACCTTGAAGAAGATGATTTTGTTATGGGAGAAAGGGGCTCTTTCCCGATCATAGTCAAGGAAAATGGTGTGCGATTCGCGATCTACTTGAATGATGGGGCGATGACCGGGGTTTTTTTGGATCAGCGTGAGGTGCGCAAGGCGATCCGCGAACGTTATTCAGAGGGGGCAGACATGCTGAATATGTTTTCCTATACGGGAGCGTTTTCGGTGAATGCGGCTCTTGGCGGTGCCAACTTGACAACGAGCGTCGATGTGGCAAACCGCAGCCTTCCGAAGACGATTGAGCAATTTGCGGTGAACGGCATGGACTATGAACAGCAAGAAATCATTGTAGATGATGTATTTCAATATTTTAAATATGCTGCCCGGAAGAAGCGGACATTCGATCTCGTTGTTCTGGATCCGCCAAGCTTTGCGAAAACGAAAAAAAGGACATTCAGTGCGGCTAAAGACTATACCGGACTGCTGAAAGAAACAATTGCCATAACGAAAGACCAAGGTGTTATCGTGGCTTCCACGAATTGCAGCGCATTTGGCATGAAAAAATTCAAGCGCTTTATCCAAGACGCCTGTAAAGAAACAAAAACGAACTTTAATATTCTGGAAGAATACAGCTTGCCTGAAGATTTTCGGACAATCCGTGCATTTCCGGAAGGCGATTACTTGAAGGTCGTATTTTTGCGAGTGAAAAAGTAATCGATTCATAATCAGAGCAATGGAATCGCCTCCTGCGAAAATTTATTCGCAGGAGGCGATTTTATCGTTATTGAGAAAGAAAATGACATTTGTCACTTTTTTTCATGACATAGTCTACTAAACGATTGCCGTTTTGGAATATACACTGAAGGTAATGAATGAGGAGGTGCTGGAATGAGGGAAGCAATTAAGGCAGAGCGGGTATCGAAGGTATTTCACCATCACACAGCAGTTCATGAAGTATCATTTGCTATTCATCCGGGAGAGGTTGTTGCGATTCTTGGCCCAAACGGTGCTGGAAAGACGACGATGATTTCGATGATATTGGGGCTGCTCGTTCCTTCTAACGGAAAGATAAGTGTGCTTGAGCACCCGCCAGCAGAGAAGGCTGTCCGCGAGCAGATCGGAGCAATGCTTCAGGATGTCAGCATCATGCACGGGCTGAAGGTGAAGGAGCTGCTTGACCTTGTCCGCAGCTATTATCCGGATCCTTTGCCGCTTCCGGATCTGATTGATTTCACGGGGTTAAATGAAAAGGATATAAAGACAAGAGTCGAGAAGCTATCCGGCGGTCAAAAAAGACGTCTTAACTTTGGGTTAGCGCTGGCGGGGGATCCGAAGCTTTTAATATTGGATGAACCTACGGTGGGGCTGGATGTTCACTCACGGAGGCTTTTTTGGAAAACGATCCGACAGCTGGCTGGCAGGGGGAAAACGGTGATATTTTCAACCCATTATTTGCAGGAGGCGGACGATGTGGCAGACCGTATTTTACTGTTTAAAGAAGGTCGTATTATTGCGGACGGTACGCCTGCAAAAATCAAGGCCTCCCTTTTAACGAGAACGGTTTCTTTCCAAGCTGATTGCCCAGTCGAAATATTTAAGGAGTGGTCTGCGGTTCAGCAAGCATACACGGAAAATGGTCGGCACTATTTGAAAACGAAGGATTCAGATGAAGTATTGGCGCGTCTGTTTGCTTTAAACATCGGCGCCAAAGAGATTCAAGTGGAGAGCGGCAATTTAGAAACAGCCTTTGAGCAGCTGACGGCAAAACCAAAAGGAGGCGTTTAGCATGAATACATGGATCAAGCAATGTCAGGCGGAAACTCTGCGGGTGCTGCGCAATCCTTATTTTGTATTTTGGTCATTAGCTATGCCGATCTTTTTCTATTTTATCTTTACGAAGGTGATAAACACGAATGTGCCAAATGAGGCCATGTGGCAAGCTCATTATTTAATGTCGATGACTGCTTTTAGTGTGATGGGGTCCGCAATCATGACTTTGGGGATTCGGCTTGTACAAGAACGATCGCTTGGTTGGTCAGCGTATATGCGTATCACTCCGCTTCCCAACACCATCTATTTCCTTGCCCAAATGGCCGGCCAGACGTTGATTCATCTGCTTTCCATCATAGTTATATTTACGGCTGGCGCGCTCATAAATGACATTTCTCTTACCCTTTGGCAGTGGATCGGCAGCGGGCTATGGATTTTGTTCGGGTCATTTCCGTTTCTTGCATTAGGCATTTTGTTTGGAGCGATGAGGAAAGTGGAAACGGCCGCGGGAGTGAGCAATGTATTATATATTGCTTTAGCATTGTGCGGAGGACTGTGGATGCCGTTGGATGTTATGCCAGAGACAATGCAGAAAATTGCCGAATGGCTGCCTTCTTACCATTATGGCAGCGGTGCATGGGAGCTTATACGGGGAGATGCTCCCAGCTGGAAGAATGTTCTGATTTTATTATCATACTTTTTGCTGTTCATGATACTATCTAGTTATACGAGAAGAAAACAAGAAGCGATGTGATCTGCAGCATGGGTAGGAAGAAGTGGAATATTCAATTGTTCCCAAAGTCATTCGGGATTCTTCCCTATATATTTCTGTTGTATGTGATTATGCCGGCTTACAATGTGATGAACGAAACGGGATGGGAAAGGGTGCTTGGTGCAGCCTTGCTCTTTCTGTTCTTAATCACTTACCGGCAGCTGTACGTTTCAATGGGAGAGGAGAATTTTTCTTTTTGGCTGGCTTTTCAAATGCTGATCGTGTTCATTTTTAGTTTATTTTTTCATGTTAATATGATATTTATGGGTTTTTTTCCAGCCAATTTTATCGGATGGTATGAGCATACGGTACAGGAGCAGCGAAAGTTTAAAATCGCTTTCTCCTTTCTAATTCTTATTGAAGTTCTTCCTCTAATCAGATGGGGGCTGCTTACTGATCTGAGAGAGCTGGCTTATTTCTTTCCGTTTTTAATCGTTATGCTGCTCTCTCCCTTCGGCGTTCGTTCTATAAATAAGCAAATGCAGCTCGAAAAGCAATTAGATGAAGCCAATGAGCAAATAAATGAATTGGTGAAGCGGGAGGAAAGACTTCGAATTTCCCGGGATTTGCATGACACGTTAGGCCATACACTATCGCTTATAGCTTTAAAAAGTCAATTGGTGGAAAGGTTAATCAGACGGGATGCCGACCGAGCGGAGAATGAAGCGAAAGAAATAGAGAAAACATCGCGAGCCGCTCTTAAACAAGTGCGAGAGCTTGTAGCCAGTATGAGAGCCATAACGATTGCGGATGAATTAATTCATGTTGAAAAGATTTTGCAGGCGGCTGGAATTGCTTATCACTGCAAAGCAGAGATGGATCTGTCAGAAATTTCACCGCTTTTTCAAAGCATTATTAGCATGTGCTTGCGTGAAGCAGCTACTAATGTTGTCAAACATAGCCAAGCCGAGAACTGCATGATTCAAATCACACGGTCAGAGGAAGAGATTCGCGTTGAAATGAAAGACGATGGGGTTGGAGTTGGCGTTCCGGATCGGAACAGCAGCGGACTTAAGGGAATGGAGGAGCGCTTGGCTTTAGTTGGTGGGAGTTACCGACTGATAAATCAAAATGGCGCTTTATTAGCTATTACGGTGCCGGTGATTAAGAAAGAGGGTGTCTGCGTGTGATACGAGTTTTTATTGCAGAAGATCAGCGGATGCTGCTTAGCGCCTTGGGTACTTTGCTTAATATGGAAGAAGATATAGAAATAATCGGATGTGCATCCAATGGGAAGGAAGCCATCGATTCCATGAAGCGGCTGCAGCCAGACATCAGTTTAATAGATATCGAAATGCCTGTAAAAAACGGTTTAGAGGTAGCGGAAGAAATAAAAAGCTTTCAGCCTGCCTGCAAGGTGATTATCTTAACAACCTTTGCCCGCCCGGGATATTTTCAGCGCGCGGTTAAAATAGGTGTGCAAGGGTATCTATTGAAGGATGGCTCCATTGAGGAATTGGCTGCGGCGATTCGCGCCATCATGAAGGGGGAGCGTGTTTTCAGTCCAGAGCTAATGCTGGATATTATCCGCGAGGAAAATCCCTTGACTGCTCGAGAGCAGGAGATCTTATCTTTAGCGGCAGAAGGAAAGACAACGAATGAGCTTACTCAGCACCTTTTTCTGTCCTCCGGTACGATACGGAATTACATGTCTGAGATTATACAAAAGCTGGGGGCTAAGAATCGTATTGAGGCGATTAGTATCGCGAAAGGGAAAGGCTGGATTTAACCGCTGTCTGTCAATGACCGGGAGAGAGGTTTTGCTTACGATCAAACCTCTCTCTTTTTTTACAGTTATCCCGTCTTTTGGTACGGGTGAAATATCCTATGAAAGAAGGAGGGTACGAGCGATCTTTTGGATGGAATTGGAAAGAAGGCGAGTGTGCGCGAAGGCCAGAAGCAGCTCTATGAGTGGAAAAAAAGAAAAAAGCAGTCCGTCTTCTTCTTCGGAGCGGTCTGCTTCTTTTGCCAGTATTGAAAAGGAATAAGGAGGATATAAACGGTTTGGATAAAGTGGGGATGCCAGAAGAAATGACTGTTAAAAAAAGCCCATGACCGCAGTAAATTTAAGGAATTTAGAGTGCTAAAGAAGATAAGAAAAAAGTTTTGATTTTTCTGTCGCTAGAAATAATTGTCTAATCAAAACAGTAAATTATAACCACGCATTCCATCTTGTTCTATTCGAAGCGATTCCTTATTATTGAAAAAGAGAGCGGGAAATGGACCGCAGTAAAAGGTTAAAGAGAATGTTAAGGGAGGAAGCTTTATGACAAAGAAATGGAGTTTGTTAGCTATAGTGGCTGTTATTATGACAGCACTTACAGCTTGCGGCGGAGAAAAGGAAGGAAAAGCTTCTTCAGCCGATAGTAATGTAATGGAAGCCTCAATAAAAGACGCTTCATTCATTTTAACAGGCAAAGATGACGGAGTTTCAGAGGATCAGCAAAAGGGTGTATTGCTTGTTGATATAAAAGTAAAAAATAAATCCAAATCTCCTATTAATCTTTCCGTCCACAGAAATATTAAATTATACGATGGAGATGAACAGCTGAACCCTGTCACGGATCTTTATATACGTGATGTGGATCTGGATATGCAGCCGAGCAGCGAGATTGGAGCAGGCAAAGTCAAAGAGCTGACAGCCGCTTTTGAGGTAGAAAAAGATAAGAAATATGAAATAGGTATGCAGCCCTTATTAGCGGATTCTGCCGAAGAAACTGAAGAGGTGAAGCTCATGCTCGATACGAAGAAATACCGAGACAGTTATGAAAAGCTGCAAGAGCCGGCTGAAGCGCTGGCCGCCTATATCGACACTATTTATCTTGGCAAAGAAAACAGTGACTATGAAAAATTAATATCCGCGGATAAAGCTGCTTTAGCAGAAGAGGCTAAAGAAGTGTTTAAAGATCATATAGAAAGATATGCGTTCAGCGTAGATATAACGGATGCAGATGCGGAGAAATATTATCAAAGCTACCGGTCCGCCCTTAATCAAAAAGCTGAAATCACTCCGAAAGCCATAGCTAATGCCAACGATAAAGCCGTTGTTCAATTAGAATATGCGGCGCTTTCCATGGAGAGTTTGAGCGACAAACTATCGGATCTTAAAAAAGAATATAATGATAATAATGAATACGATTCAGAGAAGTCGGAACAGTATGCTTTTTCAAAATTCGATTCGATTATTAACAGCTTAGAGGCGGATAAAGCCCGCGAACCCCTAAAGATCAAAATGATGAAGAAGGATGGCAAGTGGACAGTAGATACCTCTGATTATAACAGTGAGTATTTAGTCAATGTATTTGCGAAAGGATCGGAATACTAAGGAGGGGCATCTATGACAGCGCATAAATGGTTGATCACTGCGGCGGCAATTGTTGTGATTTCCCTCATTAGTGCACTAATATGGCTGCAACAAGCAACGAAGCCAGAAAAAGTGATAGGAAGGTTAACAGAGGCCGTTTCCAAAGAAGATCCTGCGCTTCTGCGGGGGGTGCTGCTTCCTGATGACAAGAAAGCGGATGTCAGTGAGCCGGCCGTTATGGCAATGATCCATTATTTAAAAGAGAATAACGGAAGCTTTGAGGCAATTAAAGAGGGAATGCAGGAGCAAATAGCAGAAAATGATTATTCGGCTAATGGCCAGCAAATCCATTTAGTCAATGAAGGGAAAAAATGGGGGCTGTTTCCGGATTATAAATTGGGGGTGAAAACGGTCTCGGTGAAAGTTTCCGGACTGGGCGAAGAGGATGATTTAGCCCTCTCTAGTGGTCAGCTAAAGAAACCGCTGTATAAGCAAGATGGGCAGCTATTTGGCCCCATACTTCCAGGGCTGTATGAGATGAGGATGAAAGTGAGCAATCAGCTGGGGACTTTTATGGATAAAGAAAAGCTGGATGCTTGGGGAAGCCAAGAGGTAAGCTTGATTGCGGACAGTGTCAAGCTAGCAAGAGAAGACAAGAAGGTCCGTGAAGATATATTATCCGCTGTGGACATTTTTAACCGCGATCTTTCCTCGTTTCAAGCATCGGGATTCGATATGGCGAAGCTTACGAATGCAGCAGATGAAATTAAAAATGATCCAGCCATGGAAAGAGACCGCCAGCTATTTGAGGAGACGAAAAGTTATCTGGAGGAAATTCATACGCAATATTTAGGCGCAGTGGCTAATATGGATAAGCTGGACATTCATTATTTTGACGGCCGGTGGATGGCGGAAGTGGATGCGTTTGTTCATTTTCAAAACAAAGTCAAAATCAAAGGCATTAAAGAGTTCCATGAGGAGCCGACTAAAACGATCGGCAGCTATACGCTAGTCTATGATCCAAAGAAGAAGAAATGGATGATCAAAAGCCTGCAGTCCATACCGGCGACCGGCTCAGAGGTGAATGACTGGAAGAATACATTAGAGATGAAAGTGAGCAATCCGAAGGTGGAAGTATGGAGTCATAAAAGTCAGGGTGATTATTTATAATTCACAGATTTATCATTGAGCTTCTGTCTAAAGCTCACTTCAACAGAAAACGAAGCAGCCCCCAATTATGAGGCTGCTTCGTTTTGCTTTGTTTTCTCCTAATCTAAAGAGGAATTTATTTAATATTTCCTTCTTCATCAATGGTCACTCCGAAAGAGATGGATTCCAGATAATCAAGGAGCTGCTTCCTTTGGTTTCCTTTAGCAGGAACAATAATCCCGTTATCGATCATATAAGGATCAAAGGATAACTGCACTTTGTCGCCCTTAAATGTCGCTGTTAACAGCCCGGTTTCCGCTGTTCTTCCTTTTACATACGGAGGGAACAGGAAATTTCCTAATGAATAGGCTACCGGCATGCCTTCATAATATTCAAAGCCTTGCAGCCAATGAGGATGAGAGCCGACGATAAGGTCAACGCCTAATTCCTTTAACTCTTTCACATACTCTTTCTGATATTCCACAGGGGTGTTTCTTTTTTCTTTTCCCCAATGAAAATATACAATCACATAATCCGCATCGCCTTTTTGCTCTTGAATGGTTTGTTTGACCAGATCTAAATCATAACCATTTGGAACTCCCGGTTTATCCTCTGTGGCTACCCATTCAAATTTTGGAAAGAAGCGGACAAAAGAGAAAAAGCGAAATGTTTTTCCCTTAATATTGACCTCTTTAGATTGATAGGCTTCCGTCTTATTGGCTCCGGCACCTATATACTCCATGTCCGTCTGCTTGATATTCTTGAGGGTATCTAATAATCCGGGCTGCATATAATCCATCGTGTGATTATTGCCGATGTTAATCATTTGAAAACCAGCATTTTCAATGGCCTGCAGACCTTTCACATCGGAGTTGATCCAAAACAGCTGGTCAGGATCTTTAAAGTCAGGATTTTCTGTGAAAACAGTTTCTGCATTAATAAAGGAATAATCCGCTTGCTTCACCTTGTCTTTCACATGGGTAAACGGATAATCATAGCCTTTTTTCTGCAGGATCGGTTCCAGTCCCCAATCAAACATCGTGTCTCCGGCAAACACTATATCAATCCCCAGATCTGCCTTCTTCGGTGTAGAAGCGGCCGGCTCTGACTGTTCCTTCTGAGAAGCAGATGGAGCTTGGTCTGCCCGGCCCGTTAGCATCTGAATGCTTAAAGTAATCACTATAATAAAAGAAAGCAAGCCGATCAATGCAAAGGTCACTCTTTTTTTATGCAACCGCCGCCTCTTTCTATTTTTAGCTGCTCGCAAAATATATCTACCTCCCTAAATATCACCCTAATCATATCATTTTTCCTTTAAATTACCATATGGATATTTTTTTGGATTCCTGTCCATAGATTGGAAGTTATCATAGAACAGCGGATTCTTTATCAACAAAAAGCTATTAGACTTTCAAAGTGTCTCCCCCTGGCTTTGGTTATAAAATATACCGTGCAATTGTAGAGATTTGTTCATATCTCGCTGTAATGCCTGTATCATTTGCATTGCAATCGGGCACTTGAGGAACGTGATCTCCCGCTCAAATTTCTTCGCTATTCTGAATTCGGGTATCTCCCGGTATCCTCCATGGGTACACATTGTTTGTCAGGAATAGAAGGCGGCGATTCGATAGGTGGTTGCTTTTTCTGGCACGCATACTTATAATTAGGCTGAACCGGAAAATTGCAGCTAGGGTTCCGCTTCTTCACGAGAAGGTCTGTGACCGAGGGCTGTCTCTCCTGTTATAGCAGCAGGAGGCACCTATTGACATAAAAGGTCCGAGGGGAAAGGTTCAGTGTTTTTGCATGCGCTGAATCCTTTCTCCCGGATCTTTTTTTATTTTTTAGAGGAGGAATGAACATGAATCATGATCTTGAAGTGTATCCGGGAGTTGCGGTTGTCGTTTTCGATAAGAGTCAGCGGGTGCTGCTGCAGAAACGGGCGGATGTGGGTCTTTGGGGATTGCCGTCAGGACATGTAGAGCCCGGGGAAACGGTAGCGGAAGCCGCTGTGCGGGAAATTCAAGAAGAGACTAACTTGCACATTCGGATTAAAAAATTAATCGGTGTATATTCAGAACCCGCTTCGCAAATTTTTCATTATCCAAATGGACGAAAAGTTCATTTCATCACGACGTGCTTTTTAGCGGAGGTGATTGGCGGGGAGCTTTGCTGCCACTCGGACGAATCTCTCGATGTGCAATTTGTCCATATCGATCAATTGCCTGCTGATTTGCTTCCTATGCATCCTCGCTGGCTTGAAGATGCTCTATCCAGAAAAGCTGAGGCCTTTATTCGTTAAACTCAGCTATGGCGCCACTTTCATTGTGATTATGTTACAATAATAGCAATATTCACAAAAAGGAAAGGGGAAGTCTCGATGAACAGGCGGGCCGGCTTCATTTGTTTCATCATTTGTTTCTTTCTGCTTGCATTCAATGCGCCCATCTCTGTTTCCGCTGACATTGTAGGTCATTCCCGGCTCGCTAAGGAGCGCCCAGTGAAAAAAGTGTACCGACTGGCCGGTGAAAAGCAGTTTGCCCCTTTTTCCTATGTGGACTCAGACGGTGAATTCACTGGATTTAGTGTGGAGCTGTTTGAATATATAGCGGCTGAAGAGGGAATAGCGTTTGAATATATTCCGATGGAGCTGTACCAGGCCACCCGCGCGCTTCAAGAGGGGAAGGTAGATGCGATTATAGGGATGAAATATTCAGCAGAGCAGAGCAAGCGTTTCGTTTTCTCTGAGCCTTATTTCCCGATGGAAGATGCTATTGTGATCCCGAAAAGCAGGACAAATGAGGTGAAGAGCTTGGCGGATTTAAGCGGAAAAACCATCGCTATGCAGGAGGATTCCGTTGCCATGGACGTGCTGTCAAATGTCCGGCGCTCCGAATTCCAGCTGGCGCTTAATCAGTCAGAGGCTCTGCAATTTCTGTTTATGGAGCGGGCGGACGCTTTCTTCTCGAATAAGTGGACAGCTGAATATTATTTAAAGCAGGCAGGCAAAGAAGAGGACTATGTTATTTTAGACCATCTGGGACTGCCGGCAGAGTTTGCGGCGGCGGTAAAGCCGGAGAATAGGGAGTTTCTTTCCCTAGTGAACCGATCGCTGGAACGCATGAAGACCAATGGGAGGTATCAGACCCTATATGAGAAATGGTTCTCGCCTGCCCCCGATAAGAGGCTTGAAGAATTAAAAAATTGGGTCCTCTTTCTTCTAGTCATCAGCGGTCTGTCCTCTTCGTTTTTAATCCTTGCTTATTTATGGAATAAGCGCTTGAAGAAAGAAGTCCACAGGCGCACATCGGCGCTGGCAGAGGCGAATGAAAAGCTTGAAGTGCAGCGGCGCGCTGTTTCTGAAGCAAACGCTTTCAAAACGCAAATTATCAATCATATGTATTACGGGATTGTGACGTTCAATGAAGCGCTTCAGTTAACGAGCTTGAATGAGCGCGCGAAGGAAATGCTTGGTTTAACGGAGGAGGAGGCCAAAGCCGTGACGACGATCACACAGCATCCGCTCATCCGCCGTATTTATCACTTGTATGAGGAGCAAGCAAATGATAACAGACAGCTGTTTTCAAAGGAAATAGAAATAAAGCAAAATGGACAAAATCGTCTCATCTTATTCCGGCTTATTCCTCTTGATAAAGAGAAAGGGCAAAAAAATGGCTATTTACTCACGCTGGCCGATCGTTCAGAAGCAAAAATGCTGGAAGAAAAGCTGGCAACTCAGGAGAAAATGCGGGCGCTTGGCCAGCTCGTTGCCGGCGTAGCCCATGAAATCCGCAATCCATTGACCTCGATGAAAGTGTTTGTGGACCTCCTGCCTCGCAAATATGAGGATCCTGCTTTTCGGGAAGAATTGCTCAAGCATGTTCCCGAAGCCCTTTACCGGATGAACCGGATTGTAGAGCATTTATTGGATTATGCGCGCCCGAAATCCCCAAGAAAGAAACTGTTTGATGTTCAGCCTTTTATCCAGTCGCTCGAAGCCATTATTCAGCCGACACTTAGAAAGCAAGGTGTTCATCTGATAACGGAAATAGAACAGGGAATGAAGCTATACAGCGATCCCGATCAATTAAAGCAGGTGATGCTGAATTTGATGCTAAACGCTTTGGACGCCATGGAAGCAAGCCGGGAGAAGGTTCTGTCTATTCAAGCTAAAAGGCAAGGAAAGCAGGGAGTGATCCAAGTGACAGACACAGGCTGCGGTATGGATAATGCAGAAATACCCCAGATTCTGGAGCCGTTTTATACGACAAAAAGCCATGGGGTAGGGTTGGGACTGACTCTATGTTATCAATGGATGAAAGAGAATAATGGAGAGATGAATATTGAATCGCAAAAAGGCTGCGGAACAATATTTACTTTGATGCTGCCCGCAGATAAAGAAGGAGTAATGTAAGATGAAGCCAGCTATATTGATCCTTGATGACGAACCGGCTATTGGTTCTTCCCTGCGTTTTGCTCTTGAACATCAATACAGCGTCACGGTTTGTACGGATGTGCAAAAGGCGTATGACCATTTGCGCCTGCGGCCAGCTGAGATCGTCCTGTTGGATTGGCGGCTCGGAACAGCGGACGGATTAGACGTGCTGCTGGAAGTGAAAAAAATTCAGCCGGCGGCGCAAGTGATCATGATGACAGCATACGGCACAATTGAATCCTCAGTCGAAGCGATGAAGCGGGGAGCGTATCATTATATTACGAAGCCGCTCGATATTGAAGAATTGGAAGTATTGCTGGAGAAAGCACTAGAGCATCAAGCTCTTCATAATCAAATCCGTGAGTTAAGCCGAACGATTGAGAAAATGCAAGGATACGATCAGATGATTGGGGAAAGTCCGGCTATGAGAAACATCTTTTCTTTCATTGAGCGGGTAAAAGACATCGATTCAAGTGTGCTTATTTACGGTGAAAGCGGGACAGGAAAGGAATTGGTGGCCAGAGCGATTCACCGTCAAGGCAAGAGAAAGGATGGGCCGTTTATCTCTGTAAATTGCGCGGCGATTCCAGAAGCATTGCTTGAAAGTGAATTATTCGGCTACGAGAAAGGAGCCTTTACAGGTGCTGTCCGCAGTCAGATTGGGAAGGTGGCGGCGGCGCATGGCGGCACGCTATTTTTGGATGAAATCGGTGAAATGCCGCAAGCCCTGCAGGCTAAGCTGCTGCGTGTGTTTCAGGAAAAGGAGGTCACTCCGCTCGGTGCCGCTAAGGCAAGGAAAGTGGATATTCGCATTATCAGCGCGACCAATCGCGATTTGCCAAAAATGGTGGAGGAAGGCCTTTTTCGTGAAGACTTATATTTTCGGCTGAATGTAATCCCGGTTAAACTGCCGCGGTTGCATGAGCGCAAAGAGGACATCCCTTTATTGATACAGCACTTCTTGAAAAAGTGTGCCGAAGAAATGCAGCGCCCTCTCCCAGCCCTGTCGCAAGAAGCTTATGATAAGCTGCTTTCTTATGATTATCCGGGAAATATTAGACAACTGGCTAATATTCTTGAATATGCGGTAGCGATGGCAAAAGAGCACATCATTGTTCCGGAGGACTTGCCTGTGAGCGTCCAAGGAGAAAATAAACGCCAGCCGTTCCGTTTTAAAGAGACGAACCAGGAAGAAGTTATTGCGGTCCCGATGAATACCACAATGAAAAAAGCAGAGAAGATCATTATTCAAGCGGTGCTGGCGCATTGCGGAGGTAATCGTCGGCAGACAGCGCACACTCTGGGAATTAGTGAACGAAATCTCCGCAATAAATTGCAGATTTACCGTCAAGAGCGTGAGGAGACAGAATAAAGTGAACCTTTCATAGCAGGTTTCTTTCCTCCCTCGCTGTCGAACAGAAGCGCCTGCCTCGTGCAGGCCTTTAGGTGCCGCAGCATCTTATATGCGGGATAAACTGCCGGTCAGGAATTTTTTGCCGCCCCTGACCGGCAGTTTTTGCCGTTTATAGATGGATCATAGCGGAGCGCTCTGCGGGATTAAGTATTGGATAGCAGGATTTCCTTGAGAAAAAAGTGTCATTTAGAGCGTTTCACAGGTCTTTCCCCCTGAATTAAAATATAATTTATCAGAATTTTATAAATGGTACGATAATTGCATATTTAATATGTAGATGATCATTATTAGAACAATCAGGGGTGGGAAAATTGAAAAAATACACAGGATTTTCCTTTATGTTATCTGCATTGCTTGTTTTTGCCGCTGCATGCGGGAACTCGGCGGCGACTGGCGACAAAAGTGAAAGCGTTACCAATATGAGAGGGGAAGCTGCGGGTGAACTGGCCGATCAGCCGGTCACAATATTAACAGGCGGGACATCAGGCATTTACTTTCAGCTGGGGAATGCGCTGGCCAAGCTGTATGGGGAGAAGCTTGGCGCACAGGCAAGTGCTCAAACGACGGGCGCCTCTGCGGAAAACACGGCGAAGCTTTCACGCCATAAAGCGGAAATTGGCTTTGCAATGGCCGATACGGTCGCTGATGCTTACAACGGAGCAGGAAATTTTGTTAAATCTGGAGCGCTGTCTAATGTAAGAGCCATCGCTTCCCTGTATCCAAACTACATGCAAATCGTTGCTCTGAAAAAAGCGAATATACGCACATTAAAGGACTTGAAAGGAAAGGATGTAGCGGTGGGCGCGCTTGGAAGCGGAACAGAAATTATGGCTAAGCGCATATTGCAGGAAGTTGGGATCTCCTACGAAGATATCAACGCTGATTTCCTGTCCTTTTCAGAAGGAATTGAAGGAATCAAGAACGGTACGACAGATGTTGCCTTTTTATCTTCTGGTTATCCGAATTCTGGCATTATGGAACTGGCCGCAATGGATGATGTGGAAATCATTTCGATACCCGAAGAGCTCACGAGGAAGCTGCAGCACAAATATCCCTCCTTTGAAGTAGGGGAGATTCCAGCCAACACCTACAAGGGAGTTAAAGAAGAACGGGAAACGGTTAGGGTCAGCAATTTGCTGATTACCCATAAAGAAGTTCCAGAAGCGGAAGTGTATCTGTTAACGAAAATCATGTTCGAACATATAGAGGATCTGCGCAATGCCCATAGTTCAGCTAAGCAAATCAAGCTGGAAAAAGCAGCGGACAAACTGCCGCTGCCGCTTCATCCGGGAGCGGAGAAATATTATAAAGAAAAAGGGCTTATTGAATAGAAAGGGGATGAGAAGATGGACAATTTGCAGAAAACCGGACAGGAAGAGGAAATTCTAAAAAAATATGATAGTGAATCACGTTTTCGCCATATCGATCAAGGATTTTGGCGGTGGGCTGTATTTATTTTAAGTGTCGGCTTGGCCGGCTATCATTTATACACCGCCTATTTTGGTCCGCTCGATGCCCTGCGTCACCGTTCTTTGCATACGGCGGTCATCGCGGCGCTTGTATTTATTTTATATCCTGCTTTTTATAATAAAAAGTCGAATAAAGTGACTATAGCTGATATGCTGTGGGGGCTGGCTGCCCTTTCTACAGGGGGCTATATGATTTTGGATTATCAAGGGATAGCTGAAAGAATGTCGATTTACATGCCTAGCGGTACGGATATTGCTTTTGGTCTCTTGACAATTCTGGTCGTTATAGAAGGAGGCCGCCGGGTTGCCGGGAACGCGCTGACGATTTTGTCTGTTTTGTTCCTTATTTACGCTTTCTTCGGTCATTTATTTCCGGATTTATTAAGGCATTCTGGCAAAGATTTGGAAGATATCGTTACTTATATGTATTTGTCAACAGAGGGAATCTACGGGATTGCCATTTCAGTATCGGCATCTTACATCATTCTCTTTATCCTTTTTGGAGCGTTCCTGAATAAATCGGGAATGGGAAAATTCTTTACCGATATTTCTCTCAGTGTAGCCGGGCATACATCCGGAGGGCCGGCGAAAGTATCCGTCATTTCCAGCGGTCTTCTAGGCTCTATTAATGGGAGCGCCTTGGCCAATGTTGTAACGACCGGTGCTTTTACGATCCCGCTGATGAAACGAGTCGGCTATAAGCCGGAGTTTGCGGGCGCTGTAGAGGCGACAGCTTCTGTCGGCGGTCAAATTATTCCGCCGGTTATGGGGGCAACAGCGTTCATTATGGCTGAAACGTTGGGGATGCCTTACAGTCAAATTGCGCTGGCCGCCATTCTGCCAGCTTTTCTTTACTACCTCGGCATTATTTTAATCGTTCATTTCCGAGCGAAGAAATTAGGGCTTCAAGGGATGTCGAAAGAAGAACTGCCAAACATGCGGCAAGTGCTGAAAAGCGGCGGACACTTATTAATTCCGATCATTGTGTTAATCGGGTTGTTAATGGCTGGGAAAACGCCGCTTTACGCTGCTTTTTATGCGATTGTTCTTTCCGTCGTCGTCAGCTGGTTCAATAAAGACACCCGGATGGGAATTAAGGAGATTCTGGCGGCGATGGAGGAAGGGGTTCGCGCAGCTCTTGGCGTCGCCATGTCCTGTGCCATGGTCGGTTTGATTGTCGGAGTTAGCACATTGACAGGCCTTGGTCCAAAGCTGACTCAGTCCATTCTCGTACTTGGACAGGGGGAAATGCTGCTGACGCTGTTCTTCACGATGATCGCTTGCATTATTATGGGAATGGGTCTGCCGTCAATCCCTACGTATATTATTACAGCAACGATGGCGGCTCCCGCTTTGCTGGAGCTTGGTGTGGCGCCGTTTGTTACGCATATGTTTGTTTTTTATTTCGGCATTCTAGCTAACGTGACACCTCCTGTCGCATTAGCAGCCTTTGCCGGAGCGGGGATAGCAGGAGCCAGTCCTAATAAAACAGGATTTGAAGCGTTAAGATTGGCATTGTCAGGCTTTATCATTCCATATATCTTTGTTTTCTCTCCTGTCCTGCTTATGCAGGATGTCGCCAGTCCATGGCAGGTCGTTTGGGTTACCATTACGGCCGTCATTGGCATACTTGGATTAAGTGTGGCGGTGGAAAGATATTTTATCACCGGCGTGCCGCTTCCGCTTGCCGCTCTCAGTCTTGCGGGGTCGATTACGTTAATTATTCCAGGCTTATGGACGGATATCATTGGCTTTGCTCTGCTGGCTATTGTCTTCGCTCAGCAATTCTTCTCACGTTCTAAAGGGCAGCCAACGCTGCCGGATTCGAAGGTCGTTTAAATTCAGCTGGAGCGCCGGGTTTCCCGATAGAAATCTTTTAAATAGGCAGTCCTTTTTTTAAAAAAGGGGCTGTCTATTTCTTTTGAAGGCAAACAATTCAACAATTTTGTTCAGTAAGATAAAATAGTACACAAATATATGAAGAAAGGAGCGTAAAGGTTGAGCAGCCAAGGCAAAATTATTATTGGTGTGATTGTAGCAGTGCTTGTATTAGGGGCAGTTGCGTGGTTTTCCAATTCTTTGCTCACGTCGAACCAATCTGATCAGCCTAATCAGGGAGAAGCTGCTGCCTGATATTATTGTTCACGTTTATTAGCTGGGTGCATGATGCAAATGAGCATCAAAGCTATTCTCAAAGTCGGAGTAAGCATTCAAGGAGGGTGCCGTTCAGCAGGTGCCAGAGGATTGCTAGTGGGGAGATTTATCGTGATATATTCAGGAATTCAGCAATCTAAGAATAGATCGGCAATGCTGCACAAAAACTATGACCAAAGAACAAAAGCAAACCACCTGGTTAGCCTCACTTGACGAATCGAGTAATGGGGCAACATCCCGCTTCGAAATAGGCGTCCGTTTGATCATTCAGCAGAAAGTGATTTCCAGATATTCATGGTAATCAACGGGTAAGAATGTTCTATTTCATCAAGTGGTTTAAAAAATAGGCATAGCTCACTATTTCGCGGGTAAACAAATAAAAAATAGATAAGAGGGGGAAACCTAATGAAACGAACTGCCGAAATGATTTTAAATGTCGTTGGAATCATTATTAATATCATCTTAATCGGTGTTGGAGCCGTTATTGCTTCTATGATGAATGATCAAAAGACTCGTCAAGAATTTGAGAACTTAATGGCCGAGGATCCGCAAGTTGCTGCGTCCGGTATTAATGTCGGTGAGATGGTGAATCTAATGGAAGCGATTGGCTGGGGATTTGTCGCCATTGTTATACTCAGCACTGTACTAAGTGTGATCGCCGCTTTTGCATTAAGACGGAACCGCAAGCCTAAGCTGGCTGGAGGATTACTGATTGCCAGCGCCCTTATTGTAGGGTTAGGAACGTTTTTAATCGGATGGCTTCCGGCGCTGCTGTTCTTAATTGCGGGCATACTTTGTTTTGTGCGCAGAGAGAGAAAAGCATACTAAAGGAAAGCTTAAGGAGGAGGAGCAGATGCGAATACCAAAGCGGTTAGCAGAGCTAGGAAAAAAACGCATAGCTCCTTTTCCAGTGGAAGGATTCGTGTACGGCGAAGGCCCACAGCAGTGTAAAATGATGCTTGTGGGCGAAGCCCCCGGCGAAACAGAAATTCATAATGGCATCCCTTTCAGCGGAAGAGCGGGCAAGGAGCTGATGAATTTTTTGAAGAGGGCCGGCGTTTCCAGGGAAGAAGTCTATATTACGAGCGCTGTCAGAAGCCGGCCATACAGATGGGGGGAGAAAAAGACGAGAACGGGCGACATGGTGAGAAGAAAGTATAACCGCCCGCCAACAGCAAAAGAAATTCTCGCCCATGCTCCCCTGCTTGACTATGAAATTAAGCATGTCCAAGCGCCTATCATTGTGACTTTAGGCAATGTTGGACTCAGGAGATTAGCAGGTCCGGACAAAAAAGTTTCCGAAGTTCATGGCCGGTTTATTAAGCAGCCCGTTCGCTGTTTGAAGGATCCCGAGGGAACATCCTTTACCTGGACAGAAAAGGACTATGTAATCTTTCCAACCTTTCATCCGGCGGCTATTTTTTATAATCGGTCGCTGCTGGATCTGATTCATCAAGATATGGATAAGCTTAAGGCATTCATGCGGGAATTCGCCGGTGAATAAGCAGACCGCAAGCAACTAAAATCATCAGGGATCCGAGAGCCGCCCGGCTGGCTATGTCTCCGTAATCAGCAAGAAGAAGCGTGATCGTTCCGTAAACGAGCGGTCCGACAATCGCCGACACTTTGCCGGAAAAGGCAAAGAGTCCGAAAAATTGCCCCCGTTTGTGTTCGGGTGTCAGCTCGATAATTAAGGTTCTGGAAGTGACCCAAACGGCACCTAAAGCCACACCGAACAAGCTGCCGGTCACCCAGAACATCGCACTGTTTATAGCGAACGTGCCGATGAATAAAGCAAAGATCAACAGCTGGCCCACGAGCATCACGGCTTTTTTGGCGCCGACTGTTTTCGTCACATAGCCGAAAATAAAGGAGCCGATAATGCTGGCTATCGTCGATATTAGATAGAGCAAGATAAACTCGCCGGAAGAGAAGCCGACAATCGCTTTTGCATACACAGCCATCATGGCGATGGCTGTGGCAATGGCATCGTTAATGAAAAAATAGACGATCATGAATAAAAAGACGGCTTGATGCTGCTTCATTTCCTTAAATGTGGCGTAAATTTCTTTATATCCGCTGAAGAAGGAATATCTTTTGGCAGCGGGTTGCAGCTTTCTTTCGCGCCCGGTCAGCATTAAAGGCAAAGAAAAGAGCAGAAACAAGATGGCTGTAGGAATGAAAGCGCGGTGAAAGTTCCCGTCACCGATCAGCGGATAAACAGCCAAACCCACTAGTGTGCCGATGTACCCCACGGCGACTCCAAATCCGGACAAGAGAGGGATCTCTTCTTTTGTACCTAAATCCGAGAGCATCGCATCATAAAAAATTAAGCTTGATTGATAAAAAAACTTTGCAATCACAAATAAGAGAATGACCAGCACAAAGGCTGCCGGAAGGCCGAACAGACGGGTCTGGAAGGAAGCGGGGGCTAAGAGACCCATTCCGATTGTGCACAGGACACAGATGAAAGTAAAGGGAATGATATAGCGCTTCTTCCGTCCGGTTTGGTCAATCATCACTCCAAACAGCGGAGAAAACAGAACGAGCAGCAGGCTCGATGTAGCGTTGGCATAGGAAATCAGCGTGCTGGCGATCTGATCCATTTGCTCATTTCCTCCCACGGCCTCCTGAAGATAGAAGGGGAAAAAGATCGTAATAATATTGGAAGAAAAGATCGTATTCGCGAAGTCATACAAAGCCCAAGACAAAACAGGCAGAGAAAAGAACAATCCTAACGCTGGCCGCTTTGCTGGTCTATCGGTCTCTTTACTTTGAATTTGTGCCATATGCCCACCCCTTTTTTCTCATTATATAGGGGGGGCTGTCCAAAGTTTGTCGAATCAAAAAAAAATAACAAAAGATTTACAAAACAAAAGAGACGGATTTTCTTTAAGAATCCGTCTCTTCGTTATGCTGATAGGAGCAGCTTTGGTGAACGATAAAGCCAGTAGCGGTGCCGATCATCGCGCTGAAAACGATATCAGACGGATAATGATGCCCTACCCAAACGCGCGAAAGGCCTGTGATTCCTGCGATGAATGACAGGATCCTTCCCCATGCCTGATCACGCAGAAATACAGCCGTTGATACGGCGAAGGCCAGCAATGTATGTTTGCTCGGAAAGGAGGAATTCACCTTGACGGGCATTAAGATGCCTACTTTATGCTTCATAAATGGCCGCGGCTTAAAATAAAAGCATCGGATGGCGGCATCCAGCATGAAAGCCGCTCCGGCAGAAAAAAGAGCAGAATAGACGGTCTTTCTTTTCGGCCCGCTGAGCAGCCATTTGAGAAGCAATAGGAAAAAAAAGGCCAGGCGGGCTTTTTTCGAAAGAAGAATCATCAGCTGATCAATGAGAAAGCAGCGGCCCGATAAACATTGTATAGCTCGAAATAGCTTAGTATCCATACATGCTCTCCTTTAGTGGTTGGTATATAGGAATAGCATGTCCAGCAGGCTGGAAAATAACCGGATATTCATCAGGTTGAGAAGTACGCGCTGAGAAATTTCGTTTGATCGGCAGATCAAATGGCCTCTTCTATGAGTTCAGCTGCTCCCGCACCCGCCTCCGCAGCTCGAGGAGGAGCATCCGGCAGAAGAACAGGACGAATCGTTATCGCTGCTGCACGAAAAGCCGGAACCGGAGCTGCCGGACACTCCTCCGTTCGCATTTTCTTCCTCTGAAATTAATTCATCCATTTCTTCACTGTAACTTTCAGGCATATAGAGAGAAAAGAATACCATCGCTGTTAATAGATGTGTGTGATCTTCGGTTGCGCTGCTTCTATCTGCAAAATTTCTCTCTCTACTTCGGTACCAGCTCTCCGCCTGCTTTAAGTCAGCTTTCAGCCGTTCAATGATTTGGTATTGAATGCTCGCTGCCTCGTCATCTTTTCTAAAATATCTTTGAATTAGCGATGAAGGAGATTGACTGATGAATTCCTCCAGTAGTTCTTTCTTGAGCGGATGCTTCAAGAAAGATCCCCATAATAAACGGCTATTGGAGGACGGCTGGAATAATTGCAAATACATCCAATCAAAAAACGCCCGTTCAAACGGAATCGGCTTCACCTCTGCAGTGGGAGTGTGGTGCAGAAAGCTGCCGTAAAACTTTTTAGAAAAAGCCTCATATTCTTTTGTAAACATGAGCATTTCATGCCAAATTTCATCCACTTCGTCACTAAACATAGGCACGGATTTTACGATTTTAGATAAAATAAAGTACCTTTTTAATTCGAACAACCGCCACTCAAAATCATGATCGGTCCAATGGGGATGATGAGTGAGCACGCGCTCTTTTACTTTTTCCATATAGGATGGCGGCAAAGAATTTTCTAGCTTCTCGATGAGCGGCTTTGCCTCATCAAGCTGATAATCAAGAAGCAGCGGAATGCGGATTTTCTTTAACCTCAGCTTCCTCTTTCTCCTTTGCGGCTTTAATAGAACCAATAAAACAACTGTCAGTGATGCCAAAATGAATAAATAAATCAATGATTTGTTCCTCCTTTTAGATTTACTTTCATTATAAGGGTCTAATGGGAAAATAGGAATGATGGGCGGCGTTTGATTCGTCATCCACTCATTAATTTAATCCCGCCTTCAGGAATGAAGTGGGGAAGTATAGTTCCAGCAGGGAATCCCGGCACGATACGATGCAAGTGACAAAGATGCTGCAACAGGACGTTGGGGTCATAGTCTTTGTCTTCTTTTTCAACAGCGGAGGATGAAGGAAAACCCTCGCCGTGTGAAGGTCCACATTATATTAAATGAAAACAAAATGAGGAAAACGAAACGGATTTGCGATAAAATAAACCTAGACCCGAATGATGGCTCGTCTATGAGGAGCCACTGCTATTAATATCAGATGAAGAGGAGAAGAGGAATGGAAAAAGTACTTATTTTCGGTCACAAGAACCCTGATACGGATTCGATTTGTTCAGCCATTGCTTATGCGGCTTTGAAAAAGGAATTGGGAGTTCATGCAGAGCCTGTGCGTCTTGGCCATATTAATAGTGAAACGGAATATGCATTAAAGCAATTCCAAGCGGAGGCTCCGCGCCTGATTGAAAAAGCGGCTCCAGAAGCGGATAAGGTGATTTTGGTTGACCATAACGAGCGTCAGCAAAGTGTGGATGACATTCAAGATGTCCGTATTTTGGAAGTCATCGACCACCATCGCATTGCTAATTTTGAAACGAGCGATCCTTTATATTATCGGGCAGAGCCTGTTGGCTGCACGGCAACCATTTTAAATAAAATGTATAAAGAAAATGGGATAGCGGTTCCGAAAAACATAGCGGGATTAATGCTGTCGGCGATTATCTCTGATTCATTATTGTTTAAATCTCCAACTTGCACGGAGGAGGATATCGCTGCTGCCCGCGAACTGGCAGAGATTGCAGGTGTACAAGCGGAAGATTACGGTTTGGAGATGCTGAAAGCCGGCGCCGATCTTAGCGGCAAATCGGCAGAGGAACTGATTTCTCTTGATGCGAAGGTGTTCCCGATGGGAAGCCGCAAAGTAGAGATTGCTCAAGTAAATGCGGTCGATACGGCGGAAGTGCTTGCTCGGCAAACGGAAATTGAAGCGGCGATGAACCGTGTAATAGAGGAGAAAGAGCTTGACTTGTTCCTGTTTGTTGTCACAGATATCTTGAACAGCGATTCTGTTGCTGTGGCGGCCGGCCGTGAAGCGGCTGTTGTTGAACAAGCCTTTAAGGTAGAATTGAAGGACCGAACAGCGCTGCTTGAAGGCGTTGTCTCCCGCAAAAAGCAGATTGTTCCTGTATTAACCGATCTATTACAAAAGAAGTAAGGATATTCTAAAGAATAAGCGTGAATCCGTCAGCCGTGATGGATTCACGCTTTTTATTTGGACATAATTGCTGCTGATGTCGGGAATGAGGGATTACTAGCTTTTAAAATTAAGAAAAGTAAAAATATATAAAAATCTTAATAATAATTGACAAGAAAGTTCAGTAAATTTAAAATAAGATAGTTTATATTTAATATTCTCTCTGTTTAATTTTTGGACAATACTGACAATGGAGAGGACAGCAAGATTAGGGAGGGGTTGCAATATGGACATTAAACTAAAAGAAAAGATTGTCCAGGGTATACCGCAAAAAGGGTTTTTCGGACATCCGAAAGGTTTGTTTACATTATTTTTTACTGAATTTTGGGAACGCTTTTCTTACTATGGTATGAGAGCTATACTGATTTATTACATGTATTATTCTGTTTCAGAAGGCGGGCTTGGCTTAGACAAGAGCACGGCGCTGGCCATCATGTCCATTTATGGAGCACTCGTGTATATGTCAGGCATCATTGGCGGCTGGATCGCTGACCGACTTCTGGGAACATCTAGAACCGTATTCTACGGCGGCGTGCTGATTATGTTCGGTCATATCATCTTAGCGCTGCCGGCGGGCGCGATGGCCTTGTTTGTATCCATGGCGTTCATCATCATCGGTACCGGTCTTTTGAAACCGAATGTGTCAAGCATGGTGGGGGATATTTACAGAGATGCGGATACTCGCCGTGATGCTGGATTTAGTATTTTTTATATGGGAATTAACATGGGCGGTTTACTTGCACCGCTGATTGTCGGAACGATCGGTCAGCAATATAATTTTCATCTGGGCTTCGGGATCGCAGCCGTTGGAATGTTTATCGGATTGGTTTTATTTATGATGACAAAGAAGAAAAATTTGGGATTGGCCGGGATGTACGTGCCGAATCCGTTAAGTCCTGAGGAACGCAAAAAAGCATTTGGCATCTTCTCTGCTGGCGCCATTGTAATTCTGATCGTCGGAGCAATCAGCTATCAAACCGGCTATTTAACATTAGATCGATTCATTTTATTTATCAGCATTTTAGGAATTATTATTCCGGCTGCGTATTTTATAGTGATGTACCTCAGCTCCAAAACAACTGATGTGGAGCGTTCGCGTTTGCTTGCCTATATCCCGCTGTTTATCGCTGCTATGATGTTTTGGGCCATTCAAGAGCAAGGGGCCAATATTTTAGCCGTATACGCAAATGATCGGGTTCAATTAGAATTTGCCGGTATAGAATTGCAATCATCTTGGTTTCAAACACTGAATCCGTTATTTATCGTCCTATTAGCGCCGGTATTTGCTTGGATGTGGACAAAGCTTGGCGATCGTCAGCCGTCCACGTCAAGAAAATTTTCTCTCGGCATTATTTTTGCAGGCCTTTCGTTCTTGCTTATGATCTTTCCGGCTTATATCAATGGAACAGAATCCCTTGTGAATCCATTATGGCTCGCAGGCAGCTTCTTTCTAGTGGTGATCGGGGAATTATGCTTGTCGCCGGTGGGTCTGGCGGCAACTACAAAGCTGGCGCCATCCGCTTTCTCCGCGCAAACAATGAGCCTGTGGTTCATGTCTAACGCATCCGCTCAAGCAATCAATGCGCAGATTGTCGGCTTCTACTCGGAGAACACAGAGGTTGCTTACTTTGGCGTCATTGGAGGCCTGTCTATTCTTCTCGGAGTGCTTCTCTTTCTTGTAGCTCCGAAAATTCAAAGCATGATGAAGGGAGTAAGATAAGAAGTTCGTTTTCTCGTCATTTGGATCATGAAATCAGCGGCAGAATGGGACATATGTTCCGTTCTGCTTTTTTATTTTCCAGCAAGCAGCCCCCTTCAAGGCTGCACGTTGCAGGTGACAAAGGCGCTGCGATGTTAGCTTTTCTTCTTTTCTGCAGCGGAGGACGAATGAGCTCCCGCCGTTTGAAGATTCACTTTATAGAGGGGTGCCTTGGCGTTAAATAAATTGATCATCCTCCAGAAGATTGTATACAATCTTCTGAAGGATGAAAAGATTTTTAGGATCCTTGAGTATAAAGATCAGCTAAAATTAAGGTTATACAAAATAATCTTGCAATTCAGTCATCTTTATGGTAAATTTTTTGTATCCAATATGATCTATATCTCTTGAACATGGCAATTTATGATGAGGAGTGCAAGTATGAATGTTCAGCCAGCTAAAGATAAAACGACGGTCGTCCATTATGTAACAAAACATCTCAGACAGGCTATACTGAATGGCACATTTGAAGAAGGGGAGAGGTTAATTCAAGAAGATTGGGCCAAGCTTCTCAATGTCAGCCGGATGCCGATCCGCGAGGCGCTCGGGCAGCTTCAATCGGAAGGGCTGGTTCAAATTATTCCCCATAAAGGAGCAGTGGTTACGCCAATTACAAAGGAAGATATTGAAGAAATTTATTCTTTGAGGGCTTCTTTAGAAGGGCTGGCTGCGGAAAGGTCTCTTCCTTTTTTAACGAAAACAGATAAAGAAGAGCTTGGAGAAATATTGCAGCAGATGGAGGCATTGCAGTTAACCGATGAAACAAATGAATTATATATTCAATTAAATGAACGCTTCCATAAGCTGGTGCGCAAAGGCTGTCCGTGGACAAGGCTGCTTAAGGCTGTGGAGAATCTTGGGATTTCCCCGATCGCTCCGAGCTTGCTGGCTGATTATTATTCAGAAACACAGCGTGAACACCGATTTATTTATGAAGCGGTGAAGCGGAATGATCCGGCAGAATTGAAGGCGGCTATCGAATATCACATTGTAAGAACTAAAAATAATTTGATTGCTTACATGGAAGGGTTAAAGGCACCCGAAGGAACATAAGCAAGCTCATCAATCATTGCGAACAGGGGGAAGGCTGAATGTACGATTTTTGTGTAGTAGGCGGGGGGATTGTCGGACTGTCCACAGCTAAGGCTTTGTACGAGCGCTATCCTAATGCGAAGGTGTTGTTGGTGGAAAAGGAGCGACAGCTTGCCCGGCATCAAACAGGACATAACAGCGGCGTGATCCATTCCGGAATTTATTATAAGCCCGGGAGCTATAAGGCGCGTTTTGCTCGCCAAGGAAACCAATCGATGAAGGAATTTTGCCAAAAGTATCAAATTGAACATGATATTTGCGGAAAGGTCATCGTGGCTACCAAACAAGAAGAGTTGCCGTTGCTCGATAATCTATACCAGCGGGGAATTGAAAATGAGCTGGATGTATGCAAAATTGGCAAAGAAGAACTGCAAGAAATCGAACCGCATGTCAATGGTGTAGCAGCGATTAAAGTCGCAGCAGCAGGGATTGTCAACTACAAGCAAGTCAGTGAAAAACTCGGAGAAATCATTCGCGACAGCGGAGGGGATATCCGTCTCGGAACAAAAGTCGAAGGCATTACTGAGTCACATGATGAGATTACCATCGAAACGAGCAAAGGAACATATAAA
Organism: Bacillus xiapuensis; assembly: GCF_002797355.1. Lineage (GTDB taxonomy): Bacteria > Bacillota > Bacilli > Bacillales > Domibacillaceae > Bacillus_CE > Bacillus_CE xiapuensis. Next base: position 132,454 of record NZ_KZ454939.1, read on the forward strand.
ACAAGATTTCTCATTAATTGTGCAGGCTTGCATAGCGATCGTGTCACAAATATGGCGGGCTACAAAACGGATGTGAAAATTGTGCCTTTTCGCGGGGAGTATTATAAATTAGTGCCGGAGAAGAGGCATTTGGTAAAAAATCTGATTTATCCGGTGCCTAATCCGAAATTTCCGTTTTTAGGTGTTCACTTTACCCGCATGATCGGCGGGGAGGTGGATGCTGGGCCGAATGCTGTCTTAGGATTTAAACGCGAGGGATATCGAAAGACGGATTTTAACTTAAAAGATTTCTCAGAGGTTATGAGATATCCGGGATTTTGGAAGCTTGCAAGCAAGTTTTGGGGGGAAGGCATTGAAGAGATGCTTCGTTCAGTGAGCAAGGCTAGATTCGTTGCTAGCTTGCAAGAATTAATTCCAGAAATTCAAGCAGAGGATTTAATCCCGGCTCCCGCAGGTGTTCGCGCGCAAGCACTGAAGACCGACGGCAGCATGGTGGATGATTTCTACATTATCCCTGGAGAAAGAAGCATTCATATTTGCAATGCCCCGTCACCGGCAGCGACGGCTTCGATTGAAATTGGCAAAGAAATCGTCAGACAAATTGCAGCACAGCCGCATTTAACGGAAGCGGCGAGCTTTTAAGAAAGGGGCCATACAATGATGAATTCAAAAGTGATGTTTATCGCTGGTCACGCCAGGCTTCCTCAAGGAATGGCGGCTAAAAGCGTTTTTGATACACTCACGATTACAGCAGAAATTGATACGAAGTATGCGGTCATCCTGGAGGCTTCCTGTACATTGGCAACGGAGCACGGGAGGAATTTCATTGGCCAGCTGCTGCGGGGAGCCAGCTTGAAGGATGGGATTGAGGAGCCGCTGCACGAGCTTCAGCAATTTTATAAAGGGAAAGCGGCCAATGCCTTAGCAGCTGCTTTAAATGATCTGTATTTGCACTATCAGCAAGTGATCAAAGCAGTTAAATAATAACAATAATAGTCTAAAAATATTGACAGTTCGTAAGCGCTGTCATATACTATTTATAGTTAATAATAGATACTCACCTGATGAAAACAGCCTTTTCAGCAACGTGGGTAATAGTCGAAAACGGTCTTTCTTGTGTTTGAAATAAATAACCGACTGAAATATTTACTGTGACTCCACTTCCATGGAGCTGGGAAGTAAATATTGGCCAGTTTATGATCCCCTTTTTAAGGTGAGCGTAAACTGGCTTTTTTATTTCTTGCCTGAGACCTAAAAACGAACCATTTGGGAGGAATTTTTTATGAGCATATTAGCAAAACAGGGGAAAGCCTTTATCAAGAAAACAGCAGGCTACGAAGTGAAGTCTCATCCGCAAAGCGGCCGTCTTTACCATATTGACATCGACCGCAGCGTGATTCAAAACTTTTTGACAAGAGTTAAAGAGGAAGGAATAACAGTTCAGCATTTAGAATATACGCCATATTCCAGAAGAATTATCGCAGATTATTTATTGCAATTAACAGGGGATGATTTCCAGGAAACAGTAAGAGGCATTCTTCATGACCGGGAGACAGGGGGATATACAATTGGCTTGCAGGATGTAACCGCCGATAAGGATGAATACGTCATTTTTGCTACAGCCTTAACTCATTTGGTCGGCACGCCGAACTTTGATTCGATGACGGGAAAATATTATGCGCGTTTTACCGTTGCTCATACGGATTCCAGTGATTCTTATTTGCGTCAAGCGTATCGCTTGTTTACCTTGCACACGGATGGAACATTTGTGGATGAACCAACCGACTGGCTGTTGATGATGAAGATGACAGAAGAACATGCGGCCGGAGGAGAATCCCGTTTGCTGCATTTGGATGACTGGAAGGATCTCGGTAAGTTCTCTACTCATCCATTAGCGACTCATAAGTTTACGTATCAAGCGCCCAAGAGCAAAAATGTTGACCAAGAAGTGCAGCGGGCTACTTTTTTTAATCATCATAATAAGCCTTGCATTTGCTATATTGATCAATTTGTTTATCCGGATACGATTGAGGAGGCCAAGTATTTAAAAGAGCTGTCCGATTCTATGGAAAACGACGAAAGCGTCATTGAACTGAAGCTGCCTGTCGGTGATTTAGTTATGCTAAACAATCTTTTCTGGCTTCATGGGCGCGCAGCCTTTGAGGTAAACCCGAAATTAAACCGCGAGTTAATGCGCCAGCGCGGCCGCTTCGCTGAAATTTAACGAGGTAAAAGAAGAATTGATTCGATTGACTTGAATTAAGACTGGCTTTTGCCGCAATACATAAATGGTCTCCATTCATTGTATTGCGGCAAAAGCAGTCTTTTTTCATTGACTGAACAATCTGTGCCCTTTGTTAGGCCATGCTCCATCAGCAATAGAAACCGATCTTAGAAGACGGGTTCCTGTCTGTCTTTATAAATTAACTAAATAATTAATCTTTTTTTAAAATTTTGATAAAATGAAGAAAGGGCAGGCTGCTGAAGGAGGAGGAAATATGTTTACGATCAATGAAGAGAAAGTAAAACCGATGATGACCATAGCTATCGACGATTATAAAGAGGGAGACTATATTGATGTTACCAAAGTAAAGGCCCCCTTTTTATTTATTTACCGCCAGCGTAAGCTCTTATCCTACGTTCACTTGAAAAATATTCCTATGGAAGACGAAGGGAAGATCCTATATCAGACGCTCCTCGCTCACTCGATTCCTATTGACCACCTCTATCATGTCCATAAAAATATTTCACTTCCTCTGGCCTTTCAAGTGATGGGCAAGCCGCTGACCATTGTGACGGATGATCAAAAGCAGCCTATCGGCTATTTAAAGCGTGAAGAATTAATGGCAGAATTGTTTAAACAAGAGAATCAAAGTGTGAATTTAATAGAGACACTGCTTACTTCTATTCCGATGGGGATGTTTGTCGTTGACAGGGAAAGAAAGATTATTAATTGCAATGATGCAGGTTTGAAAATGATGAAAACAACTTCTGAGAATGTGATGGGTCAGCCGGCCCATTTGATTTTTCATCCAGATCATATTGACAGTGTGTTTGCCAAGGGAAAGACCATTCTAAACCAAGTGCAGCTGACGGAAGAAACGGGCGTGCTGCTGGATTATTGTCCCATCATGAATCAAGAGCAAGAATTGGAAGGGATGCTGATCGTTGTTCAAGACATTCCTAAAATTGAAGAAATGGCGATGGAAATCGAACATATTCAAAACTTAAATACAGATTTAAACGCTATTTTATCAACGATCTATGATGAAATATTAGTTGTGAATCATAAAGCAGAGCTGATCCGCTACAGTGAAAATGCTCTTCCGGGGTTTTGGGAGACGGATTTAGCGGATTTGCTGGGTCACAACATTATGCAACTTGAAGACCAAGGCTTATTTAGTCCGTCCGTTACGCGGCTTGTTCTGGAACAGAAAAAGAAAGTGTCGGTTGTTCAGGAAGGCAAGAATGGAAGGAAAGTTTTGGCGGTTGGCAATCCCGTATTTAATGAATCGGGAGAAATTGACCGAATCATCATCGCATCAAGAGATATAACGGAAACAACAAGATTAAAAAGTGAACTGCAGAAAATGAAGGAAATTTCTGAGCAATACAAGAGAGAACTGGACAGCTTTAAAAATCAGGATCGTACGCTGAAAAAACTGATGTACCGCAGCCCGAAAATGGAAAAAATCATGACGCTCATTAAGAAGATTGCCGAATTTTCCTCCACCGTATTAATTACTGGAGAGTCTGGTTCAGGAAAAGAAGTGATTGCCCAGGCCATCCATCAGCTTAGCAAAAGATCGGCCCACCCTTTTTTGAAGCTTAATTGCGGAGCGATTCCCGAAAACTTACTTGAAAGTGAGCTTTTTGGTTATGTGAAAGGAGCTTTTACAGGAGCTGATAAAGAAGGAAAGGACGGGTATTTTGTAATGGCTGACCGGGGCGTGCTGTTCTTGGACGAAATCGGCGAATTGCCGCTGCATTTGCAGGTGAAATTGCTGAGGGTGCTGCAGGAGCAGGAGGTCACTCCGGTAGGCAGCACTGCCGCCCGGAAAGTAGATGTGCAAATCATTGCAGCTACGAACAAAAATTTAGAAAGGATGGTTGGGCAAGGTACGTTTCGTGAGGATCTATTTTATCGGTTAAATGTGATTCCGATCACCATTCCGCCACTAAGGGAGCGAACTGAAGATATATCTTTGCTGGCCTTTCATTTTTTGCAGCAGTTAAACGATAAATATGATAAAAGCTTCTATTTGACGCCGGATGCTGTGAATGTTCTTGAGTTCTATTCCTGGCCTGGAAATGTGCGAGAGCTTCAAAACATCATTGAACGGCTCGTCGTTTCTGCTGATGACGCTGCTTTGGATGCGGAATTTGTCAGCCGGTTCCTGCCGCTGGGCTATGATTTCAAGAAATCCAAACCGAGATTCACTCGAGTGATACCGCTGCAGGAAGCTTTAGAGGATGTGGAAGAACAATTGGTTTTACTGGCGATGCGGCAATATAAAACAACGACGAAAGCAGCGAAAGCCCTCGGCATCAGCCAATCATCCGTCAGCCGCAAGTACAAAAAAATTATAGAAGAACAAAAGACAGCTTTTGAATCTTCTATGTAAATAGCTTAAGAGCCGTATAGGATCAAGTGCGGTTCTTTTTTTATGCTTATTTTCATACATCATGCATTCATGCATAGATTGAATGCCACATAAGCTTAGGAGAGATACAGAAAAGGAAGGCGCTCTTTTTTTTATTGATTAAAAAACCGCAAGCCGTCATATGAAGGAAAAACAGAGCCTGAAAAAACAAGCATCTCCTAAGGACATTGGCATAATAATTGCATTATATTTAGCACACTGATTACAAGGAGGATGATGAGTATGTTAGAAACACGGAAAGCATCCGCAGTCAACGGTCAGCAGGTTCTTGATGTGAAGATGTATATTAACGGCAAGTGGAAGGATGCGAGCGACAACCAGACACGCGAAGTGATCAATCCGGCTACGGGGGAAGTGATTGCTTACGCGGCTGAAGGAACCATTGCCGACGCACGAGAAGCGATCTTTGCAGCGAGGGAGGCTTTTGAAAGCGGTGTCTGGTCGGATCTTCCGCCAATGGAACGTGCCGCTTATTTATATAAGATCGCCGATAAAATTGAAGAGCAAGCAGAAGAAATGGCAAAGCTGGAAACGGCGGATAACGGCAAGCCCCTGCGTGAAGCCGGATTCGATATGGGAGATGCTGCTGCCTGTTTCCGCTATTATGCCGGCATGATCACACAGCCGGATGGTCAAACCTACCACGTAGCTGATCCGATGCAAGCCATGGTTGTCAGAGAACCTATTGGCGTTTGCGGCTTAATCGTTCCCTGGAACTTTCCCTTGTTAATGAGCGTTTGGAAGATTGCTCCAGCTTTAGCAGCCGGAAACACGATCGTCTTCAAGCCGTCGGAGATCACTCCTATTAATCCGACCAACCTAATAAAAATAATCGAGGAGGCCGGAGTGCCCAAAGGGGTTGTCAATCTTGTTCACGGTGCCGGTCCGGTAGTGGGAAATGAAATCGCCTCTCATAAAGAAATCGACATGGTCTCATTTACAGGCGGTACAAAAACGGGCAAGCATATTATGAAAGCGGCGGCAGACACCATAAAGAAGGTTTCTTTAGAGCTGGGAGGCAAATCCCCTAACATCATTTTCGCAGATGCTGACTTTGATGTGGCTGTGGACTATGCGCTATTCGGCATCTATTGCGGTTCGGGTCAGGTTTGTTCGGCCGGCTCCAGAATTCTAGTGGAAGAGGGCATTTACGATCAATTTATCAAGCGTTTTACGGAGCGGGCGAAACAAATCAAAGTAGGTCCCGGATTAGACGAAGAAACTGAAATGGGTCCGCTCGTGAGCAAGGAGCATATGGAGAAAGTGCTCAGCTACATTGAACTTGGAAAGAAGGAAGGAGCCCGTCTGTTATTCGGCGGCGAGCGCTTAACAGGCGAGAACCTTGGCAATGGATACTTTGTAGCTCCAACCGCTTTTGCGGATACTACTTTAGAGATGAGAATCGTTCAAGAGGAAATTTTTGGTCCTGTAGCGGCGATCCAGAAATTCAGCGGTGAAGAGGAAGCGATCCGGCTGGCCAATGGCACCGATTACGGCTTAGCGGGAGCAGTGTTCACAGCCGATGGAGCAAAGGCTATGCGTGTCATTAAGAAGCTGCGCGCGGGTATTACATGGATCAACTCCTATCATCCAACGTACAATGAAGCGCCGTGGGGCGGCTATAAGCAGAGCGGAATCGGCCGCAGCTTGGGCACATTTGGATTAGAAGAATTTCAGGAGATTAAACAGATTAACATTAATATGCAAGTAGAAGAAACAGGATGGTTCAAAAACTAATAGGACGGATAGGAGTGGACGTATTCATGAGCATTCATATTCAAAACAAAAGCAAACAGCAAGTAGAGGAGTATATTGATAACGTACTGGCATTGATCGCCAAGCAAGAAGTGACGAAAGAAGAAGCCCGCTGGGTCACCGAAGAAACAGTGAATGGCTTTCGGGAACATGTTAATCCGGGTTTTCTTGCCTACCGCAAAACCGTAACGGAAGGAGGTCAATTTGCGGCAGTAGAATGGTCGGATGAAGGCGCCTGCTTTACCGATATTAACGGGAAGAAATACATTGATTGTTTAGGAGGATTTGGCATTTATAACGTTGGACACCGCCATCCTAAAGTCGTCAAAGCAGTGACGGATCAACTCCAGCGCCAAGCGCTGCACAGCCAGGATTTACTTGATCCGCTCCGCGCCATGCTGGCAAAAATTTTGGCGGATATCACACCTGGCGATTTAAAGTATGCTTTCTTTACGAACAGCGGAACGGAGAGTGTGGAGGCTGCCCTGAAGATAGCCAAAATGGCCAGCGACCGTTCCACGTTTATTGCGACCACGCGCGCTTTCCATGGCAAAAGCTTAGGTTCTCTTTCAGGCACGGCGAAAGGAATGTTCCGCAAACCGTTTCTTCCATTAATTCCAGGGTTCCGTCATGTGCCATTTGGAGATATCGAGATGATGAGAAAAACATTTGAATCCTGTGCGCTTGTCGGTGAAGACGTAGCGGGGGTTATTTTGGAGCCGATTCAAGGTGAAGGCGGGATCATCATTCCTCCGGTTAACTACTTGAAGGAAGTCCGGGAGCTCTGTAATGAATACGGGGCCGTGCTTATTTTTGATGAGGTTCAAACAGGCATGGGACGAACAGGAAAAATGTTTGCAGCCGAGCTTTTTGATGTTGAACCGGACATTATTTGCTTGGCTAAAGCATTCGGGGGCGGAGTGATGCCAGCCGGAGCGGTCGTTGCAAATGAAAAAGTCTTTAAGCATTTATTTGATAATCCGTTTATGCACACGACTACATTTGGCGGCAATCCGCTGGCATGTGCGGCAGCCATCGCCACCATTGGCGTATTGCTGGAGGAGGAGCTTCCGGAAAGAGCAGCCAAGGTAGGGGAATACTTCCTGAATGGTTTGAGAGAAGCGGCGAAGGGCCATGAGGATAAAGTGTTCGAAATCCGCGGTCAAGGCTTAATGATCGGGATTGAATTCCATCAAGACGAAATTGGCTATGAAGTGTCCAAGGGCATGTTTGACAAGGGGATTCTGGTAGCTGGAACGCTTATAAATTCCAAAACGATTCGCATTGAGCCAGCCTTAACGATCAGCTATGAAGAAGTGGACACGGTGATTAAGACGTTTCAGGAAGTGTTAGCGTCCGTTTCAATGCAATAGAGGGAAAGCATGCTCATCAAACGGAAGACCAGTTTAAGAAAAAAAGGCAGCTCCCCGGTGAAGGGAGCTGCCTTTTCTCGTTTAGGCTGTAAATCTTAAACCCGCTACTCCGATTACAATAAGGAGTAAAGAGATAACTTGAAGCTTGTTTAAACTTTCTTTAAACCAGAAGAAGCTGACAAGTGTAATGCCGGTCGTGCCAATCGCGGTCCAAACAGCATAGGCTACACCGGCCGGGAGTTCCAGCATGGCTCGTGATAAGCAATAGAAGGAGAAGAAAAATCCAATGACCATAACGGCTATAGGAAGCTTCTTCTTCGTGCCATCCACATATTTCATGGCAATAGTTGCAATCACTTCTTCCAAGCCAGCCAAAATTAAAAATCCCCAACTCATACATTTTCACCTCTGGATGATTTCTTTTTTGTTTCTGTAGCGATTTGCATGCCCAGAACCCCTACTAGCAGCATGATGAGAAAAATCAGCTGACGGATGGAAAATGGCTCTCCTAAATAAATTCCGACAAAGTAAGTGCCGACTGTGCCGATTCCTACAAAAACAGTGTAAGCAGCTGCCAGCGGGATTGTTTTGTACGAATGAATCAGCATGACAAAGCTGATGGCGATCAAAGAGCCGACCAAAATCCAGTCCATGACGGAATCTGCGTACTTTAGACCCGTAGCCCAAACGACTTCAAGAATACCTGCAATAAAAACAATAAGCCAATTCAATGTATACACTCCTGTTGTGAATGATCGTCATTCATTTTCTTAATAAACTGCTGGAATGCATCAGGTATGCATTCCAGAAACAAAGGTTCCTCCATGTGATTGGCTAACCGCGCTGCGATTTAGCCAGTGACCGCTGTAAAAAAGAAAAGGTTTCTTCTTTAAAGGCATTCAGCCTGCTTGCATCTTCGGCAATATAAAACCTCTCTGCGGCGCTTTCAATTAAATTAATAATCATTTTTGCTGTCCAGCCGATATTGATGGATGCCACGATTTCTTGCTGGGACACCGCTTTGGCAAGGAGATCCTCAAGCCAGCGGTAATAAGGCTCATAAATCGCCTCCCATTTTTCCATAGAATGCTCGATGGCCAATCCGGAATAACAAAGGATAATTACTTCCTTATGAGTTTTCGTTAAATGAAAGGTTTCTTCAATTATAATTCGAAGGATTTCCCAGAAACCTTGCTTGTCTTTCGTTCCGTTTTTAATTTCATTTAAAGTGATGTTCAGCAGATTTTCTGCGATCGCAGGAATAAGGGCTTTTTTGGAGGGGAAGTAGAGATAGAAGGTTCCTTGAGCCACCCCGGCTTTTTTCACGATGTCCGAAATCGAGGTTTTGTCCAGTCCCTTTTCAGAAATCACTTGGATCGCTGCTTGAAGAATTTGATTGTATTTGCCGTCGATCATTTCTGTCATAATAAGTACCCTCCAAATCTCTGACTGACTGTCATTCATTTTATTATTTTATCATCCGTTGATTAGATTGACAAATAAAGAAAATCGTTTTGGTGACTAAAAAAAGATTGAAGTTCAACAGAAAACAATTATAATAAAATGCTGAACGTAAACTTAAGGTTTGGTAATAGTAAACCTTATTGACTGGAAGTTTACTAATTATAAACTGAATGAGGTAAATGGATGGAAATTGGAAAGAAAATTAAAAACTTACGCTTAAAGAAGGGGCTAACTCAAGAGGAACTTGGGGAACGGACGGATTTAAGCAAAGGCTATATTTCGCAGCTTGAAAGGGATCTGAGCTCTCCATCCATCGAAACGTTTTTTCATATTTTGGAGGTGCTTGGCTGTTCTCCAAAAGATTTTTTTGATGAAGTGGAACGGGAACAAAAAGTCGTGTACGGCGAGGAAGAGCAAACAGAATATAAAGATGAAGAGAAAGGCTATCAAATACAGTGGCTTGTGCCGGAATCCAATGAAAAAGAGATGGAGCCAGTCAAGATCGTCTTACAGAAGAACGGCGAATTTAAAAGATTTGAGCCATCCTTAGCGGAAACGTTTGGCTATGTATTATGCGGAAGAGTGATCGTTCAGCTGGGGAGTCGGACTTATTTCGCGAAGGCGGGGGAAGCGATCTATTTTCATTCGTCCGATGAACACCAGATTATCAATGACTTTGACGGACCTTCAGAGCTGATTTTAACTGTGACGAACTCCTATTTATAAAGCAATTTTCAATGGCAGGGGGGCTTCATCCCAACTGTTGCACATCGCAGCGTCCTGCTGCAGCACCTTTGTCACCTGAATCGTGCATTTAGGTACGGCAAATTCCTGCTCAGACTTTTTCTGCTTCGGTCCTGAAGGAGAGTCCTACGGCATCTTGCATGCTGGATAATTAATTGGGAGGGTAATTATGAGAGAGAATACGATTATTCGCTTTGATCAAGTGACTAAGCAGTATGACCATGATACGGTTGTCCTTGATCATGTGAGCTTTGAAATTGAGCGAGGCAAGTTTTACACACTGCTTGGCCCTTCGGGATGCGGCAAAACGACGATTCTTCGGCTGATTGCCGGGTTTACAGAAGCGTCCGAAGGAGATATTTTCTTTAATGGCAAACGGATCAACCACGTACCTGCGAATGAACGCCAGGTGAATACTGTGTTTCAGGATTATGCGCTGTTTCCTCATCTAAATGTCTATGAAAATGTGGCTTTCGGTTTGCGCATTAAAAAACTAAATAAAGAAGTGATTGATCAAAAGGTTAAGGAAGCGCTTCGCTTTGTCAACCTGAACGGCTATGAACGCAGGGAGATTACCGAAATGTCCGGGGGCCAGCGCCAGCGTGTCGCCATTGCTCGAGCCATCGTGAATGAGCCCGAGGTTATTTTATTAGACGAGCCATTATCTGCTCTTGACTTGAAACTGCGAACAGAAATGCAGTATGAGCTTCGGGACTTGCAGAAGCGGTTAGGGATTACTTTTATTTTCGTTACGCATGATCAAGAGGAGGCTTTGGCGATGTCGGATGAGATCTTTGTTTTAAATGAAGGGAGAATAGAACAAAGCGGGACACCGACAGATATTTATGACGAACCGATCAACCGTTTTGTCGCTGATTTCATCGGGGAATCGAACATCGTGTCAGGAAGGATGAGGAAAGATTTTGAAGTGGAGTTTGCCGGTAAAACCTTTAAATGTGTCGATCAGGGTTTCCATCCAAATGAGCTTGTGGAAGTGGTGATTCGTCCGGAAGATTTAGAAATCACTTCATGGAAGCAAGGGAAAATTCAAGCGCGAGTTGTTTCGCAGCTTTTCCGCGGAGTGCATTATGAAATGCTTTGCTGTGATGAGGAACAAAACGAGTGGCTGGTTCATTCAACGAGAAAGGCAAGAGTCGGCGATGCGATTGGGTTAGACTTTGGTCCTGAAGCCATTCATGTAATGAGACTGGGGGAAACAGAAGAAGAATTTGACAGACGGCTAGAATCTTATGATGAGGTCAGCCATGAGAACTAGAATGCACCGTCTGTACTTGTTTCCCTATTACCTTTGGATTGCTTTCTTTGTCATTGCTCCCATTCTGTTAGTTGTTTATTATTCTTTCTTTGATCTAGACGGAAACTTCACCTTTGGCCATTACGAGAAATTCTTGACACCCGTTTATTTAAAAATGGTGGCCAGTTCCTTCTGGTATGCTTTTTTAATTACGGCATTTTGCTTGCTGATAGCCTACCCAGCGGCCTACATTATTACGAAATCAAAGCATAAGCAGCTCCTGCTGCTGCTTGTTATTTTGCCGTCATGGATTAATTTGCTGTTAAAGGCGTATGCATTTCTAGGGATTTTCGGTACTTATGGAGCGGCCAATCGTTTCTTAGAATTCATAGGGGCAGAACCGCAGCAAATTCTATTTACCGACTTTAGCTTTATCTTTGTGTCTGTATATATTTTTATTCCGTTTATGATATTGCCGATCTTTAATGCGTTGGATAAAATGAATCCAACCTTGATCGACGCCTCGCGCGATCTTGGGGCTTCTGCCTGGACCACATTTCGCAAGGTGGTGTTTCCGCTGACACTAGACGGAGTGAAATCTGGCGTTCAGGCAGTTTTTATTCCCGCGCTGTCGCTTTTCATGATCACTCGTTTAATTGCAGGAAACCGTGTGATTACCTTGGGAACAGCAATTGAACAGCATTTTCTGGTGACGCAAGATTGGGGAATGGGATCAGCTATTGCTGTCTTTTTAATTATTACGATGGTGGTTATCATGCTGATGACCGGTTCGAGAAAGCGGGGGACACAATAAGATGAGAAGAAATACCGCTTGGTCAAAAGCCTATTTAGTTTTTATGTTTATAGTTCTGTATGCGCCGATATTTTATTTAATGTTCTACTCATTTAACAGCGGCGGAACTATGAATGATTTCGAAAGCTTTACTTTGGAGTGGTATAAAGAACTGTTCCAGGATACGCGGTTGCTGATTATTGTTATAAATACTATTATTGTTGCCCTTTTGTCCGCTGCCATCTCCACGGCGATCGGCGTTCTAGGGGCTTTGGCTATTGTCTATATGAAGAAGCGGATGATTAAGAATATGCTGCTGTCCTTTAATAATGTTTTGATTGTTAGCCCGGATGTCATTATCGGGGCATCATTTTTAATTTTATTCACGATGCTGGGGATTAAGCTCGGGTTTGTGTCTGTGCTGCTGTCGCATATTGCATTTTCCATTCCGATCGTTGTGATTATGGTATTGCCAAAGTTGCAGGAAATGAGCACTTCATTGATCGATGCGGCTCGGGATTTAGGCGCCAGTCATTGGGAGGTTCTTTCCAAAGTGATTTTGCCTTATATCTCACCGGGAGTGTTCGCAGGCTTCTTTCTCGCATTGACTTATTCTCTGGATGATTTTGCGGTGACTTTCTTCGTAACAGGCAATGGATTCAGCACCTTATCTGTTGAAATTTATTCGCTTGCCCGCCGGGGAATCTCATTAAATATTAATGCGTTATCCACGTTATTATTTTTGGTAACGGTTATTCTCGTCATCGGCTATCACTTTATTGCTCAACGAAATAACCGCCCTGCTGGATGGGGGGCGAGAAAATGAATAAATTGATTCGCGGCCTGATTGTTGTTTTGGCCATGGCCTTTCTGCTTATGTATATCGTTTCCCGGCTGAACGCTTCTACCGGGCAGACGGAAGGCAATATCTTGACGGTGTATAACTGGGGCGATTATATTGACCCGGAATTAATTGCGCAATTTGAGAAAGAAACAGGTATGAAAGTGATTTATGAAACATTTGACTCAAATGAAGCGATGATGACAAAAGTTGAACAGGGCGGAACGGCTTACGATATTGCCATTCCTTCCGAATATGCCATTGATAAAATGAAGAAAAATAATTTGCTTCTTCCTGTTAACCATCGCAAGTTGCCTAATTTAAAGTATATTGACCGGCGTTTTTTGAATCTTCCCTTTGACCGAGACAATCAATATTCCATCCCTTATTTTTGGGGAACCGTCGGCATTCTTTACAATAAGGATTTAATGGGTGGAAAGAAAATCACGAGCTGGGCAGATTTATGGGATGAAAGCTACAAGAATGATATATTTTTAATGGATAGCGCCCGGGAAGTGATGGGCATGGGATTAAACACATTAGGCTATTCCCTGAATGAAACGAATAAAGAGCGCCTGATGGAGGCGAAAGAAAAACTGGATGAATTGACACCAAACATCAAAGCGATTGTTGGTGATGAGATTCGGCTGTTAATGCTGAACGGTGAAGCCAAGATTGGGGTCGTGTGGTCTGGCACCGCCTCTGAGGTCATGTATGAAAAGGATCATTTAGAATATGTTGTGCCAAAGGAGGGTTCTAACCTTTGGTTTGATAATATGGTGATTCCAAAAACAGCGAAAAACGTGGAAGGGGCTCACAAATTCATCAACTTCATGCTGGACCCGAAAGTGGCGGCGCGAAACGCAGAGTATGTCGGTTACTCTACTCCTAATAAAAAAGCATTAGACTACTTGCCCAAAGAAGTGGTCAACGATCGGCGGTTTTATCCGGATGATGATATGACCAAGAGACTTGAAGTCTACGAAAACCTCGGCCCGAAAATGCTGGCTTATTATAACGAATTATTTTTAGAGTTTAAAATGCATCGGAAATAATGAAAGGCGCCTCAGCTTTGGGGCGCTTTTTTGTATAGCTGCCTTTTCTTCTGTGCGGCCACTCCGCCTAAAGTCTGAGCAAAAGTTCCTTCCTTTGGTTGTTTTGGGGAAATGGGCTGACAGCGTAACGTATTAATAGACGGATATAAACAGACGGGAGGAGAGGAAGCGGTGAATATAGCCATGTTTTTTCATTTTTTTGGGGTCGTTTCATTAATGGTGGTTTCCAGCCTGGGAACGATACTTGGATTAATCGTATCTGCTCTTATTATTTATTATGCTTGGGTACAGTTTCAAAAGCCTGTTTCGGATGTAGAAAAGACATTATGGATTGTTATTGCTTTCGTAGGCGCTATCGGACTATAGCCAGGGAATGGATTCACGATCCTTATTTTGAAAAGCGAAAGAGCCTGCCCGTTGCCTCCGTTATAAAGTGACCCGTCAATCTTGCCTTTCGCACGGTTGAAGAGAAGAACAAGAGGAGCTGTTTTATAAGCCCTTAAAATAAGAGCGCGGAGAGAAAAACAACTCGTTTCTCTCTCCGCGTTCTTTCGTTGTGAGCAGGCTAACATCCCGTTTGGACGTTCGCCTTTATCATTTTCTTAGACGTTTTCTTCTCCTTTCCTTTCTTAAAGCGGAAGGCTTGCGGTATCTTACGCGCGGGATAAACGAGGAGGATCTTGAACCTTTATTTTAGGATTTTCTGCTGGTTAGATCTTTTCAAGGTTCCTCCATATTTTGGTGTTCAGTCTTAGGTCTTAGGTAAAGTTCCATCTGTGGATTGTTATGGAAAAGCGGGAGGGAAGGTATGATAAAAGCATGATAGCGAAAGGAGAGAAACAGGAAATGAAAAAGGTGATACTGTTTTGTATAGGTGGACTAGCTGCCCTAATAGCCGCTACAAGCTTGGCACCGATTATTGGGCTGGCGATTTGTGCGGTGGTTATGTATACCGCTTGGGTTCAAATTCAAAAAACGCCTTCAATATGGGCGAAGGGGTTTTGGGGAATGGCTGGTGTGATCGCTTTTATTATTGCCATCGCCAATGTACCAGCGCTTCTGGGGGTGGGGGCTTTAGCTGTTCTATACATGGTCTATGTGAAATGGAATGAAGAGGATCAAGAGCTAGTGCAAGTCCAGAAAGAAACGGATGATCCATTTATTAATTTTGAAAGAGAATGGCAGCAATTAACGAAGTAATGAAACCAATCACAAAGGAGAGAGTCAAATGACCAATATTATTAAAAGAATGATCAGTACGATTGAAGCTGGATTATTTGAATATGTGGAAGAGAAAGAGAAAAAGAATCCAATTGCGATGTTGAATCAATACTTGCGTGAAGCAAAGAAGGAAACGGAAAAGGCTGCGAAGCTTTTAGAGCGCCAGCAAATCTTAAAGCAAGAGTTCGAGCGTGAGCTGCGCGAGGCTCGGCGTTTGGAAGAAAAGCGCAATAGACAAGCAGAGGTTGCTGCTCAGGCTGGTGAAATGGAGCTGGAGTCATTTGCCAGACGTGAAGCGGAGGTATATAAAGAACGCGCTGAACGCTTGCAAGAATCGATTGAAGCGGTTCAAGAGCAGCTGATCACCCTTGAAAAAAAAGCTGAGGAAATGAAGCATAAGCTAAAAGATATGAATGTTCGCCGCTTAGAGCTGATGGGACGCGAAAACGTGGCAAGAGTCCAGCATAGCATGAATAAATTACTGGATGACACCCATGAAACAGCTCGCCCATTTGGCCGCTTTGAAGAGCTGGAAATTTATATTGATAATTTAGAGAATAAGGTGAACCGCCGCTACGAAACTTCATTGATGGATGTTCGTCTTGCGGAGTTAGAACGCCGGGCAAAACAATTAGAAAACAACACACAGCAAGAACAAAGTGTGCTATGATTTAGAATTGAGGAAGATGAAACGAACCCGCAAAAGGCGGGTTCGTTTCATCTGAAAAAAACCATCGCTTTTCGAGGAAGGAGGAAAAGCTTTGTCACAACTGAGACGTACAGATTTGCTCACGATCTTTTTGCTTGCCGCATTATTAGCGATCTTGATTGAAGCGACTCTTTATCAAGCGGAATTTGTTTTTCCTCTCTTCTTGGGAGTAGCGATGATCTATTTTGGGAGGAAGTGGAAAAATAATTGGTTTGGCCGTCTGTTATTTTGGATTGGACTGCTGAATGTCTTTATGCTGCTTTTAAGCTTGAGCAGTTTACGGATGGTCTTTATCGCTGGATTGATGTATATCATTTACCGTTTGGTGCAATCCAAAAAACACCCTGCCGGTATTTCGCTTACAACAAACAATCTGCCTGCAATCGAAGTGGAATCTAGCCAGTCGGTCAAGCATCCTTTTATGAAAAGCCGACTGTTTGCAGTTCAATCGACACCCGAACACCCCTATGAATGGAAAGATATTCACATTCAAGGAGGGATCGGTGATATTACCGTTAACTTAAGCAATACGGTATTGCCGAAGGGAACAGCGGTTATTTCCATCAGGCAGGCTGCCGGTAAGGTAAAGGTTGATATTCCTTACGAAACGCCTGTCCGCATCCGGTACACGGCTCTAGCCGGAAACGCATATATGTTTCAGCGTTTTCCGATTTCTCTATGGAATGATACGTTTTATTACGAAGATCATCAGCTTGCTGAGAAAGAAGGGGCAGAAACGGTTGTTGTCATCCTGGTATCCACGCTATTCGGCGATTTGGAGGTGAACCGGGTGTGAACTTTTTCGCCAGACAGTTTAAACAAATTGTGATCGCGATTTTGGCGATCACAGCCATACTTGTAGTCGCTTTTATGAGCACCTTTCCGCAATCGAATTGGGAAGTGTATATAGAAAAGAGCATATTTGACTTGCCATTTGCTGTTTTTGTTGCCGTTGCTTCATTATGCACAGCGCTGTTCTTTGGAATGCTGTATGGGTGGTTTCAATGGTCCTCTATTAAGAAACTAGAGGAACGGCTTGACTTTTTAGTGGCTGGAAAGGAAGTTGTGCCAGACGAAAAAAAGCTAACTGCTGATTTCGCTGTGATTGAACAAAAGTTTCAGCAGCTAGAGCAGGCTGTAGCGGAACAGAAGCAAGCGGCAAGGCGCCTTGTCCTGGAAAAGACGGAGAATCAGGAAAGCCTCATTGAAGAGATGATATCACAAGAGAGGCAGCGGCTTGCGCGTGAATTGCATGATTCGGTTTCCCAGCAGCTGTTTGCAGCTTCGATGATGATGTCTGCGATCAATGAGAATCGCGGGGAAGCGAATCCGACAGAGACAAAGCAATTAGAAATGGTGGAAGAAATGATTCAGCAATCTCAGCTGGAAATGCGGGCTTTACTTTTGCATTTGCGGCCGGTTCCTTTAAATGGAAAATCTTTAAAGGAAGGGATCGATGGTTTGCTGCTTGAGCTTACGCAAAAGGTGCCTCTTTCCATTCATTGGACAACGGAAGAAATTCCGATGGACCGGGGGATGGAGGACCATTTATTTAGAATCATACAGGAATCCATCTCCAACACCTTGCGGCATGCAAAAGCAAGCCGGCTGGATGTGTTAAATGTCTGGCGGGACGGGTTTGTAATTTTAAGAATCAGTGACGATGGAGTCGGCTTTGACGTAGAAATGAATAAAGCCGGATCGTATGGACTGCAGAATATGCATGAGCGTGCTGTCGAAATCGGCGGGACATTAAAGATCATTTCTCTTCCAGGAAAAGGAACAAAGCTGGAAGTGAAAGTTCCACTGAATGATGCTGGTGCAGGGAAAGCAGCGGAAGAGGGGGAATAATTGATGATTAAAGTGCTGCTTGTAGATGATCACGAGATGGTGCGTATCGGCGTGTCAGCTTATTTAATGGCACAGCCGGATATTGAAGTGGTAGCGGATGCGGATAATGGAGAAACAGCCGTAGAAAAAGCTCTTCAGCTTAGGCCCGATATTATTTTGATGGACTTGGTGATGCCAAAAGCAGATGGCATCAGTGCGACAAAGCAAATTATCGAACAATGGCCGGAAGCGCGGATTATTATTGTTACCAGCTTTTTAGATGATGAAAAAGTGTATCCGGCACTGGAAGCAGGTGCAATCAGCTATTTGTTAAAAACCTCTAAAGCAAGTGTCATCGCCGACGCGATTCGCAAAACCTATAAAGGTGAACCGGTTCTGGAACCTGAAGTAACCGGGAAAATGATGAAACGAATGCGCCAAGGCCAAAAAGCTCCCCTTCATGAAGAGCTGACAGAACGGGAACGGGAAGTGCTTTTGTTAATGGCTCAAGGAAAAGCGAATCAGGAGATCGCCGATGAGCTGTTTATTTCTTTGAAAACTGTTAAAACACATGTCAGCAATATATTATCCAAGCTCGAAGTGCAAGATCGGACTCAGGCTGTTATTTATGCCTTTCAAAACGGTCTTGTGAGTTAAAGTGAACCTTTCAGCAGTGAAGATGCTGAAAAAACAACGCCTCTGAATAATAACAAAATATATGAAAGAACAAAAAGAAGGGGGGATCGCCTATATATAGCAGGTGATGAACTCCTTTTTTAGTAAGAGCACTTTTTAATTGGACTCCAAACAGCGGGAGCTCTTTCCTTCCCGCTGCTGAAAAGAAGAACCAGGGCTAATATTGCAATATGCTGCAGTGCTCCCCAGCTTAGACTTTGGCTTCTCCGCTCCATTTTTAACATACAAATCTCACGGCTGCTTACATGCCGGATAAGAGAAAAATCCTCCACCTTCCTTTTGGAAAGTGGAGGATTTGGGTTTTAGTGAAAGCGACTAGTCTTTCTTTGTTCTTTTGGCGTCCGTCAACGCTTTTTTTAAAAGTAATTCGATTTGGGCATTTACGCTGCGAAATTCATCTGCTGCCCACTTTTCCAGCGCATCATACAGTTTTGGATCGATGCGGAGCAAAAAACGTTTTTTTTCAGCCACATTATCACAACCTTAGTAAATGGTGCCCGTATTTACAATTGGCTGATTCCCTTTTTCTGATACTAAAGCGACCATTAAATTATTTACCATCTGCGCCTTTTTTTCTTCATCAAGATCTACAACGTTTTCATGATTTAATTGATCAATAGCTGATTTTACCATTAAAACGGCTCCATCGACAATCACTTTGCGCGCCGCCAGAACCGCTTTTGCCTGCTGACGCTGAAGCATGGAAGAAGCGATTTCACTTGAGTAAGCCAGGTGCATGATTCTCGCTTCCATTACCTCTACCCCAGCAAGAGCTAACCTTTCTTGAAGATCTTTCGTAAGTTCATTCCCCACTTCATCTGAATGCTGCCTAAGCGAAAGCTCGAAATCATTATTAAAATTGTCATATGGGTATTGGCTCGTTATGTGCCGGAGCCCCGCTTCACTTTGAGTATGGACAAATTTATGATAATTTTCCACATCGAAAACAGCTTTAGCGGAATTGACTACTTTATAAACGACAACAGCCGCAATCTCAATAGGATTCCCTTCTAAGTCATTGACCTTTAATCGATCACTATTGAAGTTAATCACTCGAAGAGATACTTTTTTGCGCGAAGAGAATGGAATTGTTAACCAAAAGCCCTCTTGTTTAATCACGCCTAAATACGTGCCGAATAGGGTGAATACTTTTGATTGGTTCGGCTGAACAACTGTAAATCCTGTAAGCAGAACCGCATCACCAATGATAAGGAAAACAGCGACACCTAACAATACCATATTATCAGAAAGGATAAACTCTCTTAAGCAAAAAAATGCTATGACAGCAAGAGCGACAGCTGCTGCTGCACCAAAAAAACCATTCAGCTTCACTATATTTTTTTCTTGCATAACCCGGCCTCCTAGTTGGCTTTATTTGTTATCATAATGATATCACTTTAATATTATATAAACAACTGGTTTTTCTGTTCGGAAAGCATAAAGAAAAATATGTACAGAAATTTTATGGAATTTGCGCTGTATGCCAAAGGATCATCGGCAGTTTGGAGAGAATGGAAGGGAAGAATGCACATTCAATTTACTAACCAAATATCTAAAGTTTTTTTCGATGGTGCAGCCAAAGGGAGCAGCTAAAAATAAAGGGGGGCTGTCCCATAAGCCCCTAAAATAAGAACGCGGAGAGAAAAACAACTCGTTTTTCTCTCCGCGTTCTTTCATTGTAAGCGGGTTTCCTGAAAATGTTTGGGCTAGGCCCGCCATTTTCAGGAAGTTGTGGGCTACCTCCACAATCCCAACTTCCGTGCGCACCTTGTCGATCCCCCGCAAGGAAAATCTGCGGAACGACCGATTGCCCTTGATATGACCGAACGCACTTTCGACCTCGACTTTCCGCCGGGCATAAATCGGTGTGTTCTCGTCAGACCAAAGGCTGTTCTTGGCTTTTGCTTTCATTTCTTCGTACACGGGGTTGTAATGAATCTGCCGGTTCCCTTTCGATTTTGTGCATAGGGCTTTCAGCGGGCAGTCTGTACAATCCTCACATTCATAAATTTTAAAATCTCTCTTCATCCCGTAAGAATCCGTACGGGTGGAATAACGTTTGAAGCGAATGCGGCGGTCATTCGGACAGACATATACGTCATCTTCTTCTATATAGGTCCAGTTCCTTGGCTGGAAACGATCTTTTTTATACCTGCGTTTTTGTTCTTTCAAATAGGTATTATAAGGAATCAAATAGTCCATTTTTTCTTCCGTCGCATATACATAGTTGCTTTCGCTTCCATAGCCGGCATCGGCGATCACTTTTTTCGGAAACGGCAGGCGAGAGCCTTTCGGTTTCTCCATGTGCGGAATGAAACAGCGAGTATCCGTTGGGCGCTGGTGAATGGTATAGAACAAAACAAATTGGTTTTCCGTTGCCATCTGCACATTGTAGCCAGGCTTTAGCTGTCCGTTTTTCATGTGATCTTCTTTCATTCTCATAAACGTGGCATCTGTATCGGTTTTGGAAAAGTTGTTTCGGTCGCCGTATGTCTCCATTTGTTGTTTATATTTCACCAGGCGCGGAATAAAATCCCTGCTTACGGATTTTGCCAGCTTTTGAACAAAGGATCGCTTTGGCGCTTAGCCTTGCGTTCTTTCCTATCTTCTTGCGCCACGTCTTTCTCTATCTGTTCCATTTTCTTTTCCAGAACCGTTTCCACTTGCGCCAATTGTTCAGGGCTGACTTTTTTCGCCTCCAGGCATTCCTCGCTCATAGAAGCTTCATCTGCCTCCACAATCTCTTGAATGTGGTGCAGGGTCTCCTTGATCTTCTCTCTTAATTTCGCTTCAAATCTCATCGTCGCTTTTTTCCAGGAAAAGGAGTATTTATTGGCATTTGCCTCGATCTTTGTGCCGTCCAGAAAATAGTTCTCCATGGAAATATATTGGTTTTCAATCAAGAGGAGAATCATTTCCTCGAACAGCGTGTCGATCATGGATTTCATCTGCCCGCTGCGGAAACGGTTAATCGTACGGAAATCTGGTTTTTGCATGGCAGAGAGCCAAATCATCGGCAGGTTTTCGTCTAGCATCTTCGCGATTCCTCGGCAGGAATAGACCTTTTGCGAGTACGCATAAAGAAGAATTTTGACCATCATTTTGGGGTGATAGGCACTTCGGCCGCCGCCTTTATAAGGCTTGATGAACAGCTCATCGGGCATGTTTTCAATCATCTCATGGATAAAACGGGAGACATGGTGTGCAGGAATCCAGTCACTGAGATCCATCGGAAGCATCAGCTGGTCTGTTTGATAGGAAACAAAGACAGGTTTGGAACGGAAGTTCTTTTTTTGCGTGGACACCTCTTCCGTTTCTAGTGGTAAAGACAACTGGTCCGTGTTATAATTTGTGGGAGTAGTCTTTTGGCTGCTCATAAAAAAATCGCTCCTTTTGTATGTGTTGGTTTGGTTACTTACATTTTACAAGAAAGAGCGATTTTTTTGTGCTTAAAAATAGAAAAAAAACAGGGGCCGTCCTCAAAAGTCGGTTTCACCGACTTTTGGGACAGTCCCGTTATTCTCCATTTGTTACACATGTAACATCTTGTAGCATGAGGAAGCGGTGCAGGAGGTCGCCAGCCGGCTGCAACGGGAATAAACGATCTTAAAGGGCGATGAATCAATAGAAAAGGCTCCGCAATCTGCCGATTTATAGCCGATTGGAAGCCTTTAAAGTTTAAAATTCCACCTGTATTTGAAGAAGCTCTTCCTCTTTCTTCTCGGTCGCTGTATAACCGAGCGACTGTAACTGTTTCTGAACTTCACTGCATTCTTTCGCTTGAACGAGAAGGAATGTACGGTCCAGCTGCATTTTATTTCTGATGGAAGACAGGATACTAAACAATGCGCTTGTTTTTTCTTCATGAATCGATTTTTTGACTGAAGCCGTCTCCTCCGTCACAGGAACGATCCATAGCTCACAGGAATAGGGGATCTGTAATAATTGTTCAAAAGTATCTGCTTTTTCAAGTGGAGTTCTGAGAGTTTCATCATAAATTTCATATACACAAGTTGCAGAGAAATCCACTTCTTGGAAGGGCAGGCGTCCTTTTTCATCTATGATTTTAATATCCAGCTTAGAAGCTTCAGTATGTAGGCTGTTGCTCATTTTGCTCTCTCCTTTATAGGGATGATTTTAGATGATTTACCCTCTTTTAAAAAGAAAGAAACGTATTTTGTATGGCTGTTTCATCCGTCTTTTTGACCGATCCTTTAAAATAGGGCTTTACACTGAGATTTCTGTTCTCCTTGAGCCTTCGCCAAAGCTTCGTTCCAAGTCCGATTAGCGGTTTTCTAAGGTCTTATAAAAAAGAGCGCGGATACAGTCGTTCGGACTGTATCCGCGCTTTGGGCTGTTAGAGATTGTTCTGTTTATGCTTTTTCTAAAGGAAGAACGATTTCCGGCAGTTCTCTGAGGTGTTTGATGACATAGGTTGGCTTGGCTCCTTCCACTTCTTTGCCGTCTCCATGATCAATCCAAACGGAGTCCATGCCAGTGAGGGTGGCGCCTAAAATGTCTGTGCTCAAGTTATCTCCTACCATGATGACATCCTGAGGCGATAAGTCCATTAAGCGTAAGGCGTGCTTGAAGATAATCGGATCCGGCTTCCCGAATCCAATGTTTCCGGAAATAACGATATGTTCAAAGTATGGAACCAGTTCTGGGGTCATCGTAAGCTTTTCCAGCTGCAGAGAAGGTGCGCCGTTTGTCAGCAGCAGCAGCCGGTAGCCTTGCGCTTGTAATTGATTTAACACGTCAGGCGTTTCTTCATATAGAAAAGGGGATGAACGGCGAGCTTCGCGAAAGCGATCTCTTGCCCATTCTTCTGCGCCCTGTATATTAACGCTTTCTAGACCTTTCTTCCAGGATTGAAGCTGATAATCTAAAATGGATGCCCCCATTTCACGAAACTGATGATGGGTAACATCGCCAAAATTTCCCCACAGCCCCTCAAAAGGATTAATGCCGATTTTTACGGTAACGGGATAAAAAGAATAGCTTTTATACTGTTCACGAGCGACAGCTCTAACGGAGTCCTCAATCAATTGATGATCGATTCCGTATTTTTGCTCCAGTTCTTTGCAGGTGAGATCAAATGCGGTTTGGATGCTTTTGCGATCGTTTAGTAAGGTATCATCCAAATCGAAGAATATAGCTTTTTTCATGACTGAAACTCCCTTTTACTTGTGATAGTAATTTCAATTCGGCAAAAGGCGGCAAAATCCTGCTAATTCAAAGAAGCCTCGTTCTTTTTTCTTTTAAATATAGAAAAGATTGAAGAAAGACGGTACACAGGCAGTTCTCTTCTCACTTGTTCTTGCTGCAAGCCGTTTAACAGCAGCCTGTCTCTCATGGCTGCTTTTTGATGCTCAATCGTCTCTATTTTTTCTTTCATCCATCTTTGATGCTGCGCCAGTTCTTTCACTAGCTCCTTATTGACTTCGATGAGCGTTTGCTGCTGTTCCTCAAGCTGCTCAATTCGTTCAAAAAGGGTGTCTGCATGGGAGGCTTCTTCCGGAGCAGAGGCCGGCCGCTTCTTCTCCGCTTCTGATTGATGGCTTACGGCCAGTTGAACAGCTGCTTCAATGGACATGTTTTGCTCTTGAATGGCACGCACCAGGCGCTGTATCGCGATAATATCCTTCTGGTAAAATACGCGGGAATTATTGATGCCCCGATCAAAGTGATATCCCGCTTCCTCTAAAAGCAGCGAATACTTCCGTAAAGTACTCGCTCCGACTCCAAGGCTCTTGGCCACTTCCGAACTAAAATAGGCCTGTTCCATTTCTTTATCCCTCCACATCGAGAAGACCATTCCCCGATTACATTATTCCAGAGGTGCTGACAGGGAGAATCGTCTTTCTGCTTTTTGCTTTACTACTCCTTTCCATGCAGCTTGATGAAATCCTTTCACTAGTTTTGTTGATTAATTAGCAGTTTTGTCGAGCGGGTGATTGAATTGAAAGCGATGGGGTATGAAAGGAAATAGGATTGCATCTGGAAGGGGGCGGGAGAAGTCATCAATCGTTTATCCTGCCTATAAGCTGCCGTAAAACTCCCCCCCTTCAGAAATCAAGTGAGGAACAAACAGTCAAAGCTGGTGACAAAGGCGCGGCAGCAGCAGGGAAGGAAAGAAACCCTGTTGTGTGAAGGGGCAATTTTATACATGTCAAGTTTAACGTAATCGCAAGACGGGTGGCTGTTCGTTCTATGATGGTTAAAGCAGTTATTAAGGGAAGCGATGAGGGAGCCAAGGAGAATTATTATTTTAAGAGTAAATCAATTGGCAATGGTGTCCGCCCTTTTCTAAAGAAGGAGAAAGCAGTATTCGCCTTCTTTCTGCTAATCACAACCTCTAAACGCAGGGAAGATGGATTCTTGTTCAGAAGCTTTTGGAAATGTCGCTTAATGCTGATCCGGCACTTTCATTGGCCTGCTCTCTAATGGACAAATCACCGAGAGAAATCATACCAGTCAGCTGTCCGTTATCGACGACTGGAATCGCTCCGATGTCCAGCGATTCCATTTTGCCTGCCGCCGTTTCCAAATCATCTAGATGCTCGCAGCAAACCACATATATAGACATAATTTCGCGTACTTTCACCCTGCACCTCCTAAAGAAATTCAGGCCTATTTTGCGCAAGAAAATGATCTATATACCAAGGCCGATTCACTGAAGAGGAAATGCTGCTGGTGATTTGGCATCCAACCTAGGGTGATTCAAAAAAGGAATGATTGACTGCCCCTTCCAGAATGGGATAAAATTTTCATATTAATGAATCTTTTCCGTTAATTATTCGTATAGCAGAGTGAGGAAATAAGAGGAATTAGCATGAAGGAGAGGTGAGTGCATGGGTTTTTTCAGCAGGTTATTTCATAATAAGAAACAAGAAGACGAGATTGAAGAGCGTACGGTGTTAAATTTGCAGGTGGGCGATATTGTCACCTACAACCTTGAGGATTATCAGGTCGTTGGCAAGCTGCATTATAACGACAGCGGCTATACCTGGGATGCTTATCAGCTTCAAGGAGAGGGAAAGATAAAGTGGCTGAGCGTAGAAATGGATGATGAGCTGGAGATTGGCATGTACGAACGGGCTAATTTGCAGCTGGATCAGCCGATTCCAGAGTCTGTTGCATATAAAGACCGTCAATATCATTTATCAGAACAGGGAACGGCTTTCGTTAAAGGGGAAGGACGCAGCCAAAATGTTCATGGCAAGGATATGGAGTATTATGATTTTGAGGATAATTCTGAGGAGCATTTTCTATCAGTCGAGATTTGGGGCAGTGAGGTAGAAGTGAGCTATGGTTATGCAATAGAGGAATATGAAATCAAAATTTTGGCAGGAAGCTAATAGGAGGCAATAGCATGTTTCAATTCTTTAAGCGAATCAAAACATATGTCGGTTCAGAGTTAAATGCAGCGCTGGATAAAGCGGAAGACCCGGTGAAAATGCTCGATCAGTTTATGAGGGAGATGGAAGCGGATATTCGTGAAGCGGAAACGGCCGTGGCGAAACAAATAGCCAATGAA
The DNA here is from genome assembly GCF_002797355.1 of Bacillus xiapuensis. Taxonomy (GTDB): domain Bacteria; phylum Bacillota; class Bacilli; order Bacillales; family Domibacillaceae; genus Bacillus_CE; species Bacillus_CE xiapuensis. Next base: position 158,394 of record NZ_KZ454939.1, read on the forward strand.
AAAATGCTGAAGAAAAAAATGGATGAGGCGCAAGCGATGGTACAAAAGCGGCAGCAGCAAGCCGTTGATGCTTTAGAAGCGGGAAGTGAGGATCTTGCTCGCCGCGCTCTAGAAGATAAAAAGGTTCATGAAAACACTGCCTCATCGATGAGCACTGCCTATGAGCAAGCATCTCAGGACGCGGCTGTCTTACGAGAGAAACTGGATGAGATGAAGAAGGAATACCAGGAAATGAAATTGAAGAAGGATTCGTTAAAGGCGCGTGCGGAATCTGCAAAAACAAGAACGAAAATGAATCGCGCCATGTCCTCTGTTGGCAGCGATGAGTCTCGGCGCGGGTTCGAACGCATGGAAGAAAAAGTGACGCAGTTTGAAGCAGAGGCTGAAACGTCGGAAGATTTGCGATCCTCATCCCGCAGCTTAGATGATGAGCTGAAAGCATTAAAGTCGGACAATGCTGTTGATGACGAACTAGCCGCTTTAAAGAAAAAATTAGGGAAAGAATAATTTCTTTCCCCTTTTTATTGGAGTGTTCCCCATGAAAATGCAATTTTTTTTAGCAGCCTTTTTGCTGACAGCCATTTCCGGTTTACTGGCCGGCTGCGGTAACAGCCAGGTGGAAGAGTACATTTCAGAACAGTATCCGCTTATTGATGTGGTGGAAAGTCCAGATTCAGATGAGGATGAATCCTATATATATCAAGCAGAGGGCAAGCAAGTAAAGGAATTGGCCAAGGAGCTTGCCAAAGTGGAGAAACCCCGGGAAACGGGGAAATATGTCAATGGCAAGCAAGTTCTCCTATATAAGCGTCTTTTTATTATTTTGACAGATGATCCTGATCATCAGGACAGCAGTTTAATTGAAGTGTCTACTGAAGGGTTTGTGCGCCACCATTATCATCCGGGATTTTTCCAAGGGATGCTGCTTGGCCACATACTCAGCGACATGTTCGGTCATAATTGGGATAAGCAGCAGCGCAATCGCTGCGGCCCTGATAGAAATCCAGATTGCTATAATGGCTACGGGTCTTCCGGCGGCTACTACGGAACCTGGGGATCCGGATCTTCCGGGCGAGGTTCTACCTTCCGGGGCGGCGGTCCTGGGGCAGGTAAATAATAATCATTAAGTAAAGGGGCAGAACTATGAATCCGTTTTTATTGACATTACTTTATTTTTCCATTGCCGTTGCTGTCGTCATTGCCGGCCTGATTGTGTTCGAGCTGCTGACAAGAAAATATAAGGATTGGCAGGAAATTAAAGAAGGAAATGCGGCTGTCGCTTTGTCGATCAGCGGCAAAATCATTGGAATTTGTCTCATATTAATGTTCTCGATTTTCCATAACGACACGATTGTTGAAACATTGGCTTGGGGAGCATACGGCATCGTTCTTCAAATTATTGCTTATTTACTATTTGATTTGCTGACTCGTCATTTTTCGGTGGAAAGTCAGTTAAAGGAGAGAAACATAGCTGTGGGCATTATTTCCTTCAGTGTATCCGTGGGACTTGCATGCGTGATTGGAGCTTCGATCAGTTAATTGTGATCGAAGGCAAGAAGGGTGAATGAAATGACTGATCAACAACGATTGAAGCAAAGCCAGAGCGTTTACTGGGCTTCTGGCATCGTCTCCATTTGTGGGATCATTTTTGAAGTGCTTTTTGGGGCTCTTGGTTCGTACATACTAGGCGACGGCGTGAAACAATATACCTTAACCATTTCCCTGTTTTTAACCGGTATGGGCATAGGAGCGTATATCAGTGAAAAGATTACAAAGCAGTTAATTCTGTCGTTTATCTGGATAGAATATGGCGTCGGACTGATCGGAGGCTTCTCCGCTTTTCTGCTGTTTGGCGTGACCGCTTATTTGCCTGAAGGCACAGACGCTCTATTCTTATACGGCGTCACTCTGGTGGTCGGTACATTAACGGGACTGGAACTGCCGGTTTTAATCCGCAAGGCCAGCGAAATTGGCGTGGCGCTGAGAAAAAGCACGGCGAAAGTGCTGTTTTCTGATTACGCCGGCGGTTTGATCGGCGGTTTGCTGTTCTTGTTCCTCCTGCGTCCGTATTTCGGTCTGGTCAAAACCGCTTTTATCGTAGCAGCGGTCAATATAGCGGTCGCCATTTGGATTGCGGTGAAGTTCCGGCATGAGCTCAAACGGTTTGCGTTTCATTTCGGAGCGGGCGTCGGCTTCTTCGTGCTTATTCTGATCGGCATATTGTTTGGAGAGGAAGCGGCTTTTCACTTTGAACAAAAGTTATATAAAGACCCGATTGTATATTCGGAACAAACCCCCTACCAAAACATTGTGCTGACGAGAGAAGAAGGGGACACGCGTTTATACTTAGACGGACAATTGCAATTCAGTTCAATCGATGAACACCGCTATCATGAAACACTCGTTCATCCGGTGATGGCGGCAGCAGGAAAGCAGGAACGGGTATTAGTGCTGGGCGGCGGAGATGGGCTTGCTGTCAGGGAACTGCTGAAGTATCAAGAAACCAAGGAAATTACGCTTGTTGATCTTGATCCGGCTGTGGTGCAGCTGGCCAATGAACATCATTTACTGACAGGTTTGAATCAGCACTCCCTGCAAAATAAAAAAGTCCGCGTTTTGCATCAGGATGCATTTCAATTTATGAAACAGGCACACGGGTTTTACGATGTGATCATTGTGGATTTACCGGATCCAAATAATGAGTCTTTAAATAAATTATACACGATTGAGTTTTATTCCTTATTGCGTAATCATTTAGCGGCAGATGGAGCGATGGCTGTGCAGGCGACTAGTCCGGTATTTGCGCCAGAAGTCTATTGGACCATCGATCACACGATAGCGGCAGCGGGATTAAAGACGGCTAATTTGCATGTGGATATTCCCAGCTTTGGCGGCTGGGGGTTCGTGCTGGCTTCTCGCCAGCCCATTTCTTTAGATCGTCTGCCGATTATCGAACAAACCCGCTATTTATCAACAGAGTTGCTGCCTTCTCTCGGACGATTTGGCAAAGATGAAGATTCCTTGATTGAGGGAGAGAACGGACAGCTGATTGAATTAAGGCCTAATACGTTAATTCGTCCTAATTTAATTGAAATGTACGAGAAATCATGGAGATATTATTAAAAGAAGCTGTCCCAGCCATAGCCGGGACAGCTTCTTTTATTGATGGGCTGCTTGCAGCGGAAGCAGCTTGCCGGGATTTAGGATATTATTCGGATCCAGCAATTTTTTAATATCGGCCATAACGGATAGCGCTTCCCCATGTTCTTGCTGCTGATATTTCATTTTGCCGATGCCGACTCCATGTTCCCCGGTACAGCTTCCTCCCAGGTCTAAAGCAAACGCCACAATCTCTTCATTTAACAAGTGGGTTTTAGTCACCTGCTCATTCACCTCTGGATCAAAGACCGTAAGGGTGTGAAAATTCCCATCCCCAATATGGCCAAGAACGGCGCCGTCCAAACCGTGAAATTCAATGCGGGATCGGGCGTACGCGATCATTTCAGGCAGCTTGGAAATCGGGACGCACACATCGGTGCCGATGGTTTTCAATTTTGGATCACTATGTCGAAAAGCGTAGGATAAATCATGGCGCGCTTTCCATAGCTGCGCTCTTTTTAGACTGTTTTTTTCGAAGATAAATTCCTGGCAGCTCTGTTCTTCACACAATGCTTGGACAAACTCAGCATCCGCCTGGTTTCCGGCTTCATTGCCATGAAACTCAAGGAATAAGGAAGGCATCTCTTGAAATTCCGTCCCGCTGTATTGATTCACTTGAGCAATGGAGCGCGCATCGACCAGCTCCATGCGGGCGATTGGGATGCCGGCTGTTAAAATGGAGACAGCCGTTTCTACACATTGTTGGACAGAGGAAAAGCAGGCTCTTGCCGCTATAATGGATTCCGGGATGCCATGGAGCTTCAATGTGATTTCCGTAAAAAGGCCAAGCGTTCCTTCCGATCCGGCGAAAAGGCTGTTTAAATGGTAGCCGGATGAGGATTTCTTAGCCAGGCTTCCGGTATGTATGAGCCGTCCATCAGCAAGAACGACTTCCAAGTCCAGGATTTGTTCTCTCATTACCCCGTAACGCACCGCTTGTGTGCCGCTGGCATTGGTGGCAGCCATTCCGCCGATCGTGGCATCCGCTCCAGGATCTACAGGAAAGAACAGCCCGTGTTTCTTTAATTCTTGATTCAATTGCAATCTGGTGACGCCCGGCTGGACTTTGACCATCAAATCATCCGGCCGCAAATCAATGATTTTATTCATCTGGGAAAAGTCTGCCGATATTCCTTTGTTAACAGGAATGGAGTGTCCTTCAAGCCCGGAGCCAATGCCAAAAGGAACGATGGGAATGCCTCGTTCATTGGCGTAGGCAGCGAGTGCTTGGACATCCTCTGCGGAAGTTGGATAGACAACTACATCCGGAAGCACCGGATTGAAATAGGACTCATCATGGCTATGATGAGCTAATTCGGTTTCATTGACCGTTACTTTTTCTTTCCCTAGCCGGGCGGCTAATTCTTCATAGATACTCATCACAATCCCTCTCTCCGTATGAATGAATTTTTCGAAAATTTATTTAAGCTAATAATAGCATATTGCTTCAAATCTGTGCATCGTCTATGAGCAACTAATTATTTTTATTATTTAATATTCAAAAAAGTATGAAACTATTCTAAAATATAGAAAAGGAAAGAGAGCTGCATAGACATGACGACATTTTATCAGTCAAAGGAACAACTAGTGAAATTACTTTACGAGCTTGTAGAGGTTCCCAGTGTATCAAGAACACTGGAAGAAAACGTAATGGCGGGGGTGATTAAAGAAAAAATTTCGCGGCTTGCTTTTTTTCAAAAGCATCCCGAGCTTCTGCAGCTGCACTCGACAACCGATGGCCGAGGAATCATTACCGCATTGGCTAAAAGAACAGCTGCGAAAAAAACGATCGTGCTGATCAGCCATTTTGATGTAGCCGGCGCCGATGACTATGGATCATGGCAAAAAGAGGCATTCCAGCCGCAAGCACTTGTCCAGCTCATGAAGGAAAGAAAGGATGCCTATCCCGCTTCTGTGCAGGCGGATATAGACAGTGAAGAGTGGGTGTTTGGGCGCGGGACGATGGATATGAAGGCGGGGCTTGCTTTACATATATCCTTGCTGGAACAAGCAGTAAATGGACGGTTCAACGGGAATCTTCTGCTTTTGACGGTGCCTGATGAAGAAGTCAGCTCTGTTGGCATGAGAGAAGCGGTATTGATTCTGCAAAGATTAGCGCAGGAGCATGATCTGCAATACGAATTAATCTTGAACAGCGAACCGATTTTTTCTTTATATCCCGGTGACACTCATCATTACATTTATACAGGCTCGATTGGAAAGATGCTTCCCGGGTTCTATTGCTATGGCCAAGAAACTCATGTCGGGGAACCGTTCCTCGGTTTAAATGCCAGTTTAATGAGCTCTTTAGTTGCGGGAGAAGTGGAACTTAATACTGATTTTTGCGAGCAGGAGGGCGATCAATTGAGTCCGCCGCCGACCGCTTTGCTGCATAGAGACTTAAAGAGGGAGTACTCTGTCCAAATTCCCAATCGGGCAGTCAGTCTATATAATTTGCTTGTGATGAAGCGTCCGGTTGAACAAACGGCTTGGATGCTGAAAGAAGCGGCAAGCCGGGCGGCTGAGAAAATTGGGAAATTCTATCAAGAGAAAGCACAGGTATATGACCGGCTGGCCAATGCGGCAAATACTCACGCTTTTCAAGTGAAAGTGCTGACGTTTGCCGAGTTAAAGGAGCATGCGGAGAAAACACTGTCTGCGGATCGGCTAGCGGAACTTGAAGAGAGGGTGTTCAAGCGTGCGGATCATTTAGATGATCGGGAGCTGTCGATTGCGCTCGTGGATGAGTATGCTCAGCAATGCAGAGAAATGGCTCCATTTATTGTCTTATTTTTCGCGCCGCCTTTTTACCCGGCTGTGCATTCACAAGAAGCAAGGACAATGGAATGGGTCGAGGAGGTCAAAGTTTATACAAAACAGATGCATGGCATTGCCCTGCAAACAGTCCCTTACTTCAATGGAATTTGTGATTTATCGTATGTTTCTTTAAAGGAAGATATAGAATCCATGAAGGTGTATACCAGCAATGTGCCGGTTTGGGGAAAAACGTACGACATGCCCATTGAAGTGATGAAGCAGCTGCAAGTGCCTGTATTAAATCTAGGGCCAGTGGGCCGCGATGCTCATCAGCGAACAGAACGGCTTCACGTGCCCTATGCCTTTGTGACGCTGAAAGATATGATCGAGCATCTGCTCGATCATATCTTTCCATCAGCACCAGAAGATTAAGCAAGCTGCATCAGCTTGTGATTGAGCTCTTGCAGCTCCTTTTCCATGCGGATCAGCTGCTCTTCTGCTTTCGTTGTCCCTTGCCCAACTGATTCCAGTTTTTCGATGTCTCCTTGAACACGGATATAATCCATTTTCAATTCAGCAATTTTATATTCAATTTCTGACTTTGACATAACTTGACTCCTTTGTCTTAATAATAGGTGGGAAGCTTCCTCGCTGCAAATGAGCTGTAAGGCCGTTAAGCGATGAGAGATTCAATGTTTTCTATAATTGTAATCAATTTTGATAGTGGTTAGCAAGATGAATAGAGGGGGATGATCGTATTGCTAGGTTTATCATTGAAATTGCCGGTTTGGCAAGCGCCGATGGCTGGTGTGACCACACCCGAATTAGTGGCAGCTGTTTCGAATGCAGGGGGACTGGGAAATATCGGTGCCGGCTATTTGTCTGGAGAACAGACAGAAGCATTCATTCGGGAAGTGAAAAGGTTAACGGATGCTTCGTTTGGCATCAATCTCTTCGTTCCTGAAAATCCCGCAGCGGATATTGAAAAAGTGGAGAAGGCCAAGAAGCGATTAGCTCCCTATCGAAAGGAGCTGGGCATGGAAGCGGATAGGTCCAATTCCGTTGCGTCCGCATCGGCCTATCCTGAACAATTGGCTGTCGTATTAAAGGAAAAAGTCCCTGTCTGTTCCTTCACTTTTGGCTTGCCTGAAGCCGATGTGGTCGAGCAATTAAAAGCCAATCAAACGTTAGTAATCGGTACGGCAACGACCGTGGAGGAAGCGGCGGCTGTTGAACAACTGGGAATGGATGCGGTCGTTGTACAGGGAAGTGAAGCTGGAGGGCACCGGGGAAGCTTCCAAGAGCCGGAAAGCCTGATCGGTTTAATGTCTTTGCTCCCGCAAGCTGTGCAGGAAGTTTCCATCCCGGTGATTGCAGCGGGCGGGATCATGAATGGACAGGGCGTGGCAGCTGCTTTATGTCTTGGCGCTGCAGCTGTGCAGATGGGTACGGCCTTTTTAGTGACAAAGGAGAGCGGCGCCCATCCTCTTCACAAGGAAGCCATTCTTACGGCGGATGAAACAGCGGCCATGCTGACCAAAGCTTTTTCAGGAAAGTCGGCGCGGGGCATTGCCAATCGCTTTTTAATGGAAATGAAGGATATGGAGAATGACCTGCCGCCTTACCCTGTGCAGAATGCATTGACATCAGGCATCAGAAAGCAAGCCGGAAAGCTGAAAAACAGAGAATTTCTATCACTTTGGTGCGGTCAAAGCCCGCGATTAAGCAGACATCAGACAGTCGCTGAGCTGATGGAAATGTTAGACCGAGAAGTAAAAAAAGCATTTCAGTCAGGACGGGAGAGAATCAAGGGATAAGCCTCAGAAAGATCCCCCTGCTTGCAAGCTGATCTTTCTGTAAAAATGGATAAATCTCTGCTGATGAAAAGAAGAACAAAGGCTAACATGGCATTGCCATGTTAGCCTTTGTTGTCTGCATTGTGCATTCAGGTTCTGTGAATTCCCGCTTAGACGTTTGCTTTTTTGCTCCATTCTTGGAGGACGGATCCCATATATCCGATATGATCGTGCAGTGATTGGAAGGATAAATGGTTTCTTGCTGGCTGTTCAGAAGGAATTGTCTACAAAATAGGCGACAGTAAACGGGAAATGGATTCTTTGAACTTGATCCATTTCGAGCGGCCTTGATAGCGTTCAGGCGTGAGCTTGGAACATAATTTCATATCCCTTTCGAAGATATCGGCGAGCTTTTGGCCGGTTTCATAATGATAGATGAATGCATTAACCTCAAAGTTAAGCCGGAAGCTGCGGACATCAATATTGGCCGTACCTACGGAGCTTAGCTTCTTGTCTACCACAATCGTTTTGGCATGGACGAAGCCGGCTTCATAAATGTATACTTTTGCTCCTGCTTTCAGCAGTTCTCCGATATGGGAATAGGTCGCCCAATAAACAAACAGATGATCCGGTTTGTTGGGAATCATAATGCGGACATCGACTCCGCAAAGGGCGGCTACTCTTAAGGCGTCTAGAAGACTGGCGTCAGGAATGAAGTAAGGCGTTTGAATATAGATGGATTCCTTGGCGGAGGAGATCAGTTTAATATACCCATATTTTATTTGCTCCCATTCAGAATCAGGGCCGCATGTTACAATTTGCATGGAAATATCATGAGCGGTGTCCCGCTGCGGAAAGAAGCGGTCAGCATAATGAATATCATTGTTATGCGATGCTTGATTCCAGTCTAAGATAAAGCGAGTCTGAATGGCGTGAACAGCTGTTCCGTCAATTCGAAGATGCGTATCGCGCCAGTAGCCGAATTTAGGGTTCAGGCCAAGATATTCATCTCCCACATTAAATCCCCCAACATATCCAATCTTTCCGTCGATGATGACGAGCTTGCGATGATTGCGGAAGTTCAGCCGTAAATTGATAAGCGGTATTTTAGAAGGAAAAAAAATCTCCACTTTCCCACCAGCGCGTATTAATTCCTTGAAATGCCGTTTGCGGACACCTCGGGATCCCATTTCATCATATAGCACGCGCACTTCCACCCCTTGCTTTGCTTTTTCAATTAAGAGGCGAATCAGCTTTTTGCCAAGCTCATCTATTCGGAAGATATAGTATTGAAGGTGGATGTGATCTTGGGCTCGCTGAATATCATCGAAGAGCGCCTCGAATTTCTCTCTGCCGTCTGTGTAGATATCCACGCGGTTGTCCTCCGTCAGCACGGCATCGTTATTGCATAAAAACATATAGACTAAGTCCTCGTTCTCTTGTGTATGAGGATTGCGAAAGTGAAATAATTGCTGTTCGATCTCCTGTATTTGCTTTTGAATCGTCAACTCGATCCCAATCTTCTTCTTATCGGCCCAATCAAACAACCGGCGTCTGCTCAAATTCTGTCCGAAGATTAAATATAGAATAAAACCCAGCACCGGAATGAAAAATAAAACCATCAGCCAAGCCCAAGTGGCAGCCGGATCCCGTCTTTCTAAAAAAATGACAACAGCGGAAAAGGAAAAATTTAAAAATAAGATGGCATAGGCCAGCCACATCCATATATTAATATCCATAGCATCCTCCAATATGACAAATGAAATGACGGTAACTGCTCAAAATAAAATGCTGCTTGCTATCTTTACTATGGTACCAATTTACGAACCTTTTGACTATGAAGATTCTCCATATTAATCGTAAAGCCTACTTGACTTATAGGGATTACTGGTATAATCTTTTAAATACAATAAGGAGGAGATCGATTATGGAATCAGCTCTTATTATTTTAAATATAGCCGCCCTTTTGATCTTAGTAGGCGTTTTATATGTTATGCAAAAGAAGCACGTGTCCTTTTCTAAGCGTGTTTTTACGGCCTTAGGTATTGGAATTCTTTTCGGGTTAGGGCTGCAGCTTATTTATGGATTGGATTCTGAGACGCTGCAGCAATCCGTTCCATGGTTTGATATTATCGGAACAGGATATGTCAAACTGCTGCAAATGGTCGTTATGCCTCTGGTTTTTATTTCGATTGTTTCCGCATTTACGAAGATGACCATCACGAGCAACTTAGGGAAAATTTCCATGCTGATTATTGGCATACTAGTGGGAACAACAGGGGTTGCTGCCGCTGTAGGAATCGGCACTTCATTAGGGTTTGGTCTTGAAGCGATGCAGATAGATGAAGGCCAGGCCGAGCAGATGAGAGGCCAGGAAATGGAGCAGAAGTATTCAGAAATAGAAGGCCAGACATTCCCGCAGAAAGTGCTTGAACTGCTTCCTGCTAATCCGTTTCTTGACTTTACAGGACAGCGGGGAACATCAACGATCGCTGTTGTTATCTTTGCCGCCTTTGTGGGAATCGCTTATCTAGGAATCAAGAGAAAAGAGCCTGAACAAGCTGCGGTATTCAAGAAGATAATAGATGCTATATACAGCATCGTCATGAGAATTGTGACACTCGTGCTCCGCTTAACGCCATATGGTGTTTTAGCGATTATGGCCAGAACCGTTGCAACAAGCAATTTTTCAGAGATCGCCAAGCTTGGAGAATTTGTGCTCGCATCGTATGTCGCCCTAGCTGTCGTATTTATTATTCATTTGCTCATTATTTTAATCTCTGGCTTAAGCCCGGTTACTTACGTGAAAAAAGTATTCCCTGTTCTAGCATTCGCCTTCTCTTCCCGGTCTAGTGCTGGAACACTGCCGCTTAATATTCAAGCGCAAAAGAATGCGCTCGGTGTTCCTGAAGGGATCGCAAACTTCGCGGGCTCCTTTGGATTATCCATCGGCCAAAATGGATGTGCCGGTGTGTACCCGGCGATGCTTGCCGTCATGATTGCTCCGACGGTTGGAATTGATCCTTTATCGCCATCCTTTATTTTTACGGTCATTGCCGTCGTTGCCATCAGCTCGTTCGGAGTAGCTGGAGTAGGCGGAGGAGCAACATTTGCTGCCATTCTCGTTCTTTCTACGTTAAATCTTCCGGTGGCGCTGGCAGGTTTATTAATATCGATAGAGCCTTTAATTGATATGGCGCGCACGGCTGTCAATGTCAGCGGAAGTATGACAGCTGGCGTGGTTACCAGTCGCGTCACGAAGGATTTGGATATAAAGAAGTATAAACAGCCGCAGGATGAAGCCATCTATCATGGATAATAAAGAGGGGAAAAGGGTGCAGACAAAGTCTGCACCCTTTTTTTAAGAGAAAGTGAAAGCCGCCCTTAATCGGCAACAGTTAATCACAATATGCGTAAAGCCGGGCGGGGGAGGAAAGCAATGCTATATGTAAGCTTTTTTAACAGGATGAGCCGAAGAACCGGCAATTTTTTATTGGAGGATTATTTGTTGAAAAAAGGGGAAAGATAAAGGTACTTGAATAACTCTTTTGTGAAACCATTCTCTAGTTCGCACGTAAAGAAGAATAATAAATTTTAAAGAGGTGTATAAAATGGGTAATGATCATGATAAAGTAATGAAAATGATAGACCGGATCGCTCAATTAGGAGTAAAAGTATCCAAGACTAAATCCCGTATTGAAGTACTGAACTCTTTAAAAAGTTATCAAGGACAGACAGAATACGCTAAGCCCTAACTACATACGAATGAAGCTGCTAACTAGATAGAAGTTATATAACTATAGTATAATCCTAACATCTGCCATTGGGTTAGATGTGTTTTTATTATTTATAGAAGAGGAATGGGAGAGGGAACGGTGAAAAGTTTAGTTTTTATATAATGATCAAGCGGGACCCCAGCTAGGGAGAATGCATATAGAGCATGATTCTGAGCTGCTGCGTCATTATATTACTGAGCTTGTTGAAAAGGATATCGGCCAAGCAGGAGAAGAAACGATACGTCCTTCAGAAGCAGAGAGAGTTGATATTGTGATCATTCTTGGCGGGGGCGGGACTGTTTATAAGTGTATCAATGACTTAATCCGCTGGCACATTTGCCCAGCTATGACCAATTCTTTTGAAAAAGCTTTGCTTTTCCTTTCGGTCATTCTCGATTCTCCTCTGACTTAGATTGAATCAAGTCTATATGGCCTTAACAAATTTGTCCAACTAAGTATAATCGATTCCGTATGACTGTAAATCAAATTTGTCTAGGGCTTCATTATATAGAAAGCTGTCAGAAAGGAATGAATAATCATTAGGTATTCCATTCATGTCCATTACACGGAATATATAAACCAATGATTGATATCATAATTAGAGAGGGATCAGAATCAAGAATGAAAAAGTTGATATGTACAGTTTTAAAAACAGGTATCTTTTTTGTTGGATGGGCAATTTTAATTTCTTTTACGCCTGATATACAAACACATAATCAGGCATTTTTACGATTATGGTGGGAATTTTCACCACTTGTTGTAATTGTTTTACTTTCTGTTATTTTCGTTTTCGTTGTGGAAAAAGGTAAAGTTAAGATTCCCTTAGCTTCAAGAATCTTTAAAAATTCTCTAATAGGTATCGTAATAGGGATCTTGTGGTTGGGGAGTGTGGTAGCTGTCCTTTTATTTACAAAAACAATGAATATACAGAGTCAAAATGATATTGACTACATATGGATTTGGATCTTGGCATCATTATTTAATGTTGTAATGCAAGAATTATTGGTTAGAGGCTATTTGTATCAATTATGGAAGCGAAAATATAATGTTTTAGTGGCAACTGTTTTAACGACTATACTATTCACTTCGATGCACGGTGGAGCATTTGAAGCAGGTATTTTACCAGTATTAAATGTTGTTTCAATGAGTGTATTTATAACATTATTATTGGAATATACAGGAACAATCATAGCACCCATAATTGCTCACTTTATTTGGAATTTAGTTGGAGCAATTATATTGGGGGGCATTTCCGTGGCTAGTGATTATCCAAATCTTTTAGACAGTACGTTTCAAGGAAATTCATTAATCTCAGGTGGCATCTATAAAATTGAGGGCAGCATTATCGTCTTAGTGGTTAATTTAATTTTAATTACCTACTTGTTCGTATCAAGAAGAAGAGTAGCCCCGAATTACAAATAAGTATACTTCCATGATCGGACGTTTTAATGTTGAAATTTCCTTAACGTTGTAAATCCGCATTTTCCTGACGGTACCCCATCTATCGCTCATTGTTGGGGATGCAAAATAGAAAGAGGCCGATTCGTATGAACGGCCTCTTTCTAATGCTTTCGTGGATCAATGTCTATCGTTGGATAATGCAATGCTAGATAGGCGCTGATTTTCTGTTTGCCGAGACATAGGAACTTTCGTTATCTTCCAGCATCGACAGTAAGCTGCTTTCGATTGAGGAATCCTTTTCCAATTGGTAACAAAGCAGTCGCTTGAGCCATTTATTTTTCTCCATCTCATTGTCAATCACTTGACGGATTTGGGCTTCTATAGGCTTTTGTAAGTTTAATTCATAAATCAATTGATGCTTTTTCAAATAGCGCATATTGATTTCTTCTTGGCCCGGCAAAGCACCAAGAATGAAGATCGGCAATGATTTCTCAAGCACTTCGGTAATGGTAATGCCCCCAGGTTTTGTAACAATGGCAGCAGCTTCCTCGTAGTATTGATTCATTTTCTTGCGGCAGCTCGTGTAACCAATGGGTTCAATTTTGTCTTGCTGAAGAGTGAGAATCCAGTTATACAGTTTTTTGTTGTTGCCGCAGAGCACTTTATAAGAGTAATGGCCGGGCTCAGCAGCTAATCGCTCAAGCAGGGATGTTAAATGGCCCAGGCCGCTATTGCCGCCAGCGATTAGGATATATCGGTCCTTTGGATTGTCTTGCTGCTCGTAAAACGAAGGGTGGACAGGAATTCCTGTTACAAAAATCTGCTTCGATTCCAGTCCGTATTGCTTGATCAGCTGTTCCTTTGCCTCTTGATGAGGGACGAAATGATAGTCGATATGCTCTTTTCCCCACACATCATTCAAGAAAAAGTCGGTGTATACATTCACAACAGGCACGTTCACTTTTCCTTTTTGCTTTAGACTGTTCAGCAATTTCGAAGGATAGCAATGAGTGCAAATAATGAAATCCGGATTTTCTTGTTTAATATAGTTCGCCAGCCGCCATTCGAAATATTTATGCCAAAAGCAAAGAGACGGAAGGCGTTTATCTTTCACTTTTTTCGAATACATAAATGTATTATAAAATTTACTGTAGGATTCGGGACGCCGACTGATCCACTTTAAGTATATATTAGAAATTACAGCTTCCAGCGTACTGTGGAAATGGCTCAGAAAATCAATCGTTTTAACTTCAGCCTCTTCTTCGATATTTGACAAATGGCCAACGATGGCTTCAGCCGCTTTATGGTGACCTGAAGGCATTCGGAAAAGTGGAAGTAGTAAAATCTTCATAGCTAAAACTCCTTTAGAGTTGAGAGTGAGTGTCTTTTCTTTTCGCTTTGATCCATTTGACGAGTAATTGGATCATGAATCCCACAAAAAACACCGCTCCGACGATTGTTAGGTAAACAGGATGAATATGAATGTAAGAACTGATGATAAAACCGACTAACATATATACTAATACCCATATAAAAGATCCTATAACGGAAATTAGACAAAACAAGAGTAAAGGAAACTTGGCGATCCCTGAAAAATAAGGGTTAAACTGCCGGATTCCGGGTATAAAGAATCCGATGAATAGAGACTTTTTCATATCCCAGTGCAGAATAAACCCCTGCACTTTGCTTTCGTTCATCCCTAAATACTTTCCATAGCGCTTCAGCAGAGGCTTGCCTATTTTCCGGCCCAGTGCGTAGCTTGTCAGCATGCCTGTCACAGCGCCGGCGCCAATTGACAGCCAGGCGGGAATGAAATGAATCCCGTTGTCCCTCGCTAATAAGCCAATATACACAAAGAGGCTCTCCTCTGGCACTGGTATGCCAACAATGCCGAAAAATCCTACAATAAATAAAATGATATAACCGTATTGCGATAAATAATCAAGAAGTTGTGAATCCATATTAATCCTCGCTTTGATCTGTCTGTTGAAGGATATCGGGCACGGTGACGAACTGAATCTCTGTTGCTGTCTGTTCAGACAGAAAAAGCTCCAATGCAGCAATCGTATTAGCGGGTGCATGGAGATCAGCTCCTAGCGTCGTTCCGCTGTCATGAAGGGTAATAATGGCTCCGCTTCGGCAAGCATCTTTCAGCCGCTTAGCCAGCTCTTTAGAACCCACTTTTTCTTTCCAGTCTCCCGGAATTGATGTCCAGATGACCGTTTGCAGCGGCTTAGCCGCTTGCAAGGAAAATAAATTGAAATGTCCCCAAGGCGGTCGATAGAAGACAGGACATACGCCTGTTATTTCATAAATCGTTTGCTGCGCTCTTTTCAGCTGCTTTTTAAATAAGAAGGGCGGCAGCAGCCAGTTGGATATGTGGACGTCATTATGAAGTCCAATGGTATGTCCCCTCTCATCTATCTCTTTTATAATATCAGGGTAAGCCCGCGCCTTCTCTCCAACCACGAAGAACGTAGCTTTTGCATGATATTTATCTAGCAATTCTAGTAATAACGGAGTATATACAGGGTCAGGCCCATCGTCAAAAGTCAGTGCCACTTTGTTTTCTCCTTTTCCCTGTTTATGAATCCCTAATCCGTACCGGCGGATGAGTACGGTAGGTCCAACCGTGTAGCTGAAAAGAACGAAGAGAATAATGCCTAATACAATCATTGAAAGGCTCCATTTCTTTATGATAACGACCAAGCTGCTTTTAGTATATTCGTCATTATCTAGAATTTTTCCTGCTTATTTAAGCATAGAGTAACATAAATCACAAGTGTTCTGTAACTGCTTTTTTTTCCATTCTACCAATCTTTCCTTCGGCTTTCATCCCTGAATATCGATGCGGTTTCATCTGCAGCGGCTACAGATTATTCTGTCTTTCTTTGTAGCTTACGCATTCACTCTCTTATTATAACGGGAGGACCTTAAGAAAAAGAGTAAAAAGTCTTAATAATTCTTTAAATTCTATCTGTTATCATAAACAGGCTGCTGATTTAAGGATTGAGTTGGCGGGAGTTGAAGAACAGCCGATGTTTGTCCGATGTTGGGGCAGCGGGCTTTGCCAGGGAATCCTTCTGCTGCACAACAGCGCTAACTCCGATCATCTGAAATGATGAAAATCAATTCAAAGTGTTTGGCGTACGAGGGAGAGGAGATAGCCAGCTAAAAAAATGGCCGGTGCACTAGCGTTCGCTTGAAGCGTCTGCTCAACGAAGAGAGCAAGGGGATTCAAGCAAAAAAAGAGCGCGGCTGAGGCGGGTGCATCTGTCATTGATTTTGGGCTCCTCACTTCCATTTTAAAAAAAGAAAGCAAGGAACCCAAAATCAACGAGATTCGTTAGGCGCTTCTACATTAGCTGCTGCATAAACCAAGAAGCGATCGTGAAGTAAATAATTAATGACAGAATATCATTAATCGTCGTAATCAGCGGGCCTGAAGCCACAGCGGGGTCAATTTTTAACTTGTACAAAATGAGAGGAATTACCGTTCCGGCCAGTGTGCCGATAATCAAGGTCATCAATAGAGATGCACCGACGACAATGCCTAGAACGGCACTGCCTTGCCAGAAAAAGGCGATAAGGAATATCAGCAGACTGCAGATCGTCCCGATGATTAATCCGACGCCGAATTCACGTGCTATAAGGCTTATGACCGTTTTCATGTCAATATCCCGTGACGCCAAGCCGCGCACGACGACAGCAAGAGATTGGGTGCCGGTGTTTCCGGTCATTCCGGCAATCATTGGCATAAAGAATGTTAAGGCCACTACTTTTTGAAGTGTCTCTTCATAGCCGGAAATAATGCTGCCTGAAACAAGGCCGATAAACAATAGCAAAATCAGCCAAGGAAGGCGGCGGAAAGCGGCAACAGCGGCTTTTGTATCAAAGTCAATCGATTTACCTGTAGCGGATAGCTTCTCGATGTCTTCATTGGCTTCTTGTATGACCACATCAATGATATCATCAAACGTGGCAATCCCCATTAAGACTCCTTCTTCATCGACAACTGGAATCGCAAGGAAATCATATCGTTCGATTAGTCGAGCTACTTCTTCCTGGTCTGTGTAAACCGACACAGATATCACGCGGGTATACATAATATCCTGAACTTTATCATGCAAATCGGCGATCAATAAATCACGGTATGAAACGACTCCCACGAGTTTGTTATGTTCATCTATAACATATAGGTAATTAATCGTTTCTGCATATTCGGCAAATGATTTCAGCTTATCAACCGCCTCGCGCACAGTATATGAATCCCGAATCCAGACAAAGCGATTCGTCATCAGGCGTCCGGCTGTTTCAGGAGGATACGTCATCATGTTTTCCACAATGGTTGATTCTTCTTTTTTCATACCGGCAAGAAACGTTTTGATTTTCTCTGGGGACATATCATCCAGCAGGGAAGCCAGATCATCATTGTCCATATCATCCAGCACTTTACGGGAGCGCTCTTTCCCGACTTTCTTTAAGACAGCCAGCTGATCCTCGTTGTCAAGCTCTTGAATCATATCCGTTAGGACGGGGATGCTGAGCTGCAGTAAATATCGGGTTTGGTGCTTTTCAGGCAAGTTTGTATAAATGGCCGCCATATCATAAGGGTGGAGCTCATCCAGCAGCTTTTGAAGTTCTAGTTTTTTTCCTTCCTTTAAAGCTTTAATGATCAGCAATGTCATTTGATCTTCATTCAAATTGTGCATCATAAGCATCCCTCCTTTAAGAAAACAAGAAATCCTTATCTATTATAAAACGATCTGGTTAAAATGGTGCAAAGAATATGAATTAATTAGATTTTAACATACGTCTTTCTGAATTATTTTGCTAAAATAGACAGTATAACAAAAGATGTAAGATCAGTCATGCAATTTGGGACGATGCGGAGGTCATAGCTTTGAAACGCCAAGTAAATAGGAAGGAACTTATCTATATTCATTTAAATGCAGCCCATCAATATACGATTTCTTATGGAATTGATTTCCTGGAATTTGCAAGAAGTCTTCCAAAAGAGCTGAATCATCTTCTGCTGTTAAAACACCGCTTTGAAGGGGCAGAATTCAATCTACACACCCGCTTTGAATATGTGGATGCAGAGGACGTCGGTAAGCTGCTAAAAGAGGACATTGCCGAGTACGGAGATTTTTGCTGGATGGATTTTGAAGATTATGACGGTTTAAATGAGCTTGACGGCCAAGAGATTGCTGAGCTTCTTTATTTAGGTCACTGCAAGCATCACCTGCGTATTCCGTTTTACAATAAGCTTAATAACCGCTATACGTACCTTTCTCAGGACGATGAATGGTTTAATAAAATCTATTACCGCTATGTTTCCGATTTTTATCATATGCTGGGAACTGCGGTCTCGTTAAAGCTGGGGTACTTTCGAAGTGAGCGGTCCTTCTTTTCCTTAAGAAAAGGAACACCTTTCCCTCCGATTCCGAAAGAAATGATTGCTTCATTTACGGATGAGATGAAAGAAGGGATGGTCGTGTCGCTGTCTAAAACCATTCAAAGCCGAACGAAGGTCGAGGTTCCTGTGTGGGTGGTAGGCGACTACATTAACATGGATGAAATGTTTGATGATTATGCGGTGAATTTCAAGAATGCTCCTGACGGTTACTATGAATTTGATAAAAAGACGCATGAATGGAGCGTCTACTTTTAAGAAGAAAAGCCCCGAGTCCATCTGTGACTCGGGGGCTTTCCATTCTGAAAGATTCATCTGTGGCACTGCTGCCGGCAATCTTTGCGCGGCGTTTTATTAAGCATTTAATAGAATCTATTTATTTAATTTGTCAACGATGGCGGTAATTGCTCCATCTCCTGTCACGTTGCATGCTGTTCCAAAGCTGTCTTGGGCGAGGTACAGTGCGATCATAAGGGAGATCATCGTAGAGTCGAAGTGCAGCATGGAACCGAGCAGACCAGTAGCCGCCATGACGGCGCCGCCTGGAACGCCGGGAGCTGCGACCATCGTGATTCCCAGCATCAGGATGAACGGAAGCATGCTGCTGAACGTATAAGCCTGATCCTGAAGAAGCATGACAGCCATTGCACAGCTGACTAATGTAATCGTGCTTCCAGATAAATGAATGGTTGCCAGCAACGGTACAGAAAAGTCGGCAATCCGGTCTTTGACCCCTATTTTTTTCGAGCGTTCAAGGGTCACCGGGATAGAGGAAGCAGACGATTGAGTACCGAGAGCGGTAAAGTAGGCCGGAGCCATTTTTCTTACCATTTTCAGCGGATTTTGCTTTCTCATAGAGCCGGCAACAGAATACTGGATGAATAAGTAGGTGATATGAAGAATAATTATCATAACAAATACTTTAGCAAAGACGCTCATAATGGCACTTACCTGGCCGCCTTGAGTCATATTGGCGAAAATACCGAAAATATGAACAGGCAAAAGCGGGATAATCAATTTAGAAATGATCAGCTCGATGATGTCGCGGAATTCATTCATCACATCTTTTAAGACGCTGCCTTTAATGGCAGCGATCCCAAGCCCGAGTGAAAAGGCTAGTAAAAGAGCCGTCATCACGCTCATTATTGGCGGCATTTCTACAGTGAAATAACCTTTCAGCAGGGCTTTTGAAGGATCATCGAATGCCTTTGATGCCTGGTTCGCTAAGATGGATGGATAGATTGTCTGAGCTGTGAAAAAGGCCAATAATCCGGCGCTGATCGTTGAAATATAGGCGATTAAAGTGGTCATGCCCAATAGCTTCCCGGCACCATTGCCGATGGCCCCGATTCCTGGAGCGATAAAACCGATAATAATTAACGGAATGATAAAATTGAGAAAATTCCCAAACAGACTATTGAAAGTAACGAATACTTTTATCAGACCATCGGGAGCAAAGGTGCCCGCGATAATACCTAAAGCAATCGCCAAAATAATTCTGGGCAGTAATCCAAAGCGTTTCATCTCCTGTCCTCCTATAAAAGACAATTGTTTATTATAAAGGGATTATACCTGTTTTCTTCAATAAAGTTAATAGGCAAATTGATTAAAAGAATATTCTGATTGATCAGTATGGGCTCTCTTAATCCAGTTATTAACTGAAAAGGATTTTATAACGACGAAATAAGGAGGATAGTTATAAGGAAATATAGTTTTTCTTTAATCAAAGCATGGTAAAATAGGAGATGGTCGAATTCTTTCATTCATTTCGTAGGGGGTTAATATGAAAACGAAACTGTGCTTACTATATGGCGGCAAATCTGCCGAGCATCAAGTGTCTTTATATACAGCAAAAGCAGTAATTGGTGCTCTTAATTTAAATAAATATGATATCTACCCAATCTATATAACGATTGACGGGAACTGGATAGAAGGAGAGAAATTGACTTCTCCGGTCGAGGATATTGAAAGCCTGCAGTTTTCCAGCGGAGAGCAGACAGCTGTTGGCAAAGGGTTAGTCTCCGGCAAATATGATGTGATCTTTCCGCTCTTGCACGGAACTAATGGTGAGGACGGAACGGTGCAGGGGCTGCTGGAAGTGATGAATCTTCCTTACGTTGGAAATGGCGTGCTGGCTTCATCAGCCGGTATGGATAAAGTCATCATGAAAAATATTTTTGCGCAAGCACAGCTGCCTCAGGTGAACTATGTATGGTTTATCCGCAAAACATGGCAAGAAGATAAAGAAGCGGCTTATGAGCAAGTGGAGCGGGAACTGGGCTATCCGTGCTTTGTCAAGCCGGCTAATTTAGGCTCAAGCGTAGGGATCAGCAAGTGCACGAACCGCTCTGAACTGGATGAGGCTTTCAATGAAGCGTTTCAATACGACCGCAAAGTCATTATTGAAGAGGGGGTTGTCGCTCGGGAAATTGAAGTAGGCGTGCTGGGGAATGATGAGCCTGAATGTTCGGTAGTCGGTGAAATTGTACCGAAGAAAGACTTCTATGATTATCACGCCAAATATGAAGATGGCCATACAGCGCTGATTATTCCGGCGGAAATCCCTGCGGATATTCAGCGCCAAATTCAACAGACAGCCATCAAAGCCTTTCAATCTTTGGACTGTTCCGGGCTGGTAAGAGCAGACTTTTTCTTAACAGAGAACGGCGAATTATTCATTAATGAAATTAATACGATGCCGGGCTTTACACCGTTTAGTATGTTCCCCCTTCTCTGGAAGCATGCGGGCGTGGAGTATCCGGTGCTAATTGAAAAGCTGATTGAGCTTGCGATGGAAAGACATCAAGAAAAACAGCAAATTAAATATACTTTTTAAAGGTGGACAAAGAATTCATGATTCGTAAGACCATTGAACAACTGTCGAATATAATAAAGGTGGAAAATGATCTGACCCCGTTTAAGGATCGAGTAATAGAGGGTGTTACGATTGATTCGCGCAAGGCGGTGAATGGCCAGTTGTTTGTTCCCTTTAAAGGGGAGAATACGGATGGGCATTTCTATGTGAGACAAGCAATTGAACAGGGAGCAGGAGCTGCTCTGTGGCAAAAGGATGTGCCGAATCCTCCGCAAGATGTGCCTGTGCTGATTGTCGAAGACACGCTTGCCGCCCTTCAGCAGCTGGCAAAAGCCTACCGTGAGGAACTTTCCATCAAAGTCGTGG
Organism: Bacillus xiapuensis; assembly: GCF_002797355.1. Taxonomy (GTDB): domain Bacteria; phylum Bacillota; class Bacilli; order Bacillales; family Domibacillaceae; genus Bacillus_CE; species Bacillus_CE xiapuensis. The sequence goes on from NZ_KZ454939.1 coordinate 179,880, forward strand.
GCATTACGGGAAGCAACGGCAAGACAACAACGAAGGATATGCTTGCAAGTCTTTTGTCACTTAAATATAAGGTGCAAAAGACGGAAGGAAATTATAATAATCACCTCGGCCTTCCTTTAACGATATTGTCACTAAGCACAGATACAGAAGTAGCGGTCTTGGAGATGGGCATGAGCGGAAAGGGAGAAATTGATTTTCTGACAAAGCTCGCTTCTCCGGATGTGGCGGTGATCACTAATATTGGGGAAGCTCATTTGCAAGATCTTGGATCACGTGAAGCAATTGCCGATGCTAAGCTGGAAATCGTAAATGGTCTGTCTGAAAATGGACGGCTGATTTATCATGGTGATGAGGAACTGCTGATTGAACGCATAGAGGAAATGGATGAGATCCAGACAAAGACATTCGGGACCGCAGAAAGCAATGATATATATGCTCTCGAAGTTGAAACCTTGCCAAATGGAAGCCGCTTTACCGTGAATATGGCTCCGCATATCAAATATTTTCTGCCTGTGCTCGGCCGTCACAATGTGATGAATGCAATGGCCGCTATGCTGGCTGCTCATGAAATGGGCGTCAGCTTCCATGAAATGCAGGAGGGGCTTCAAACAGTCGAGTTAACAAAAATGCGGATGGAATGGGTGGAGGGCATTAAAGGCACGAAACTCATTAACGACACTTATAATGCCAGTCCCACATCCATGAAAGCAGCGATTAAACTTGCAGAACAAATGCCGGGCTTTGAACGAAAGATTCTAGTACTTGGCGATATGCTGGAACTTGGAATGGATGAAGAATTATTTCATTATCAGGTCGGCCAAACAGTGGATGGAGCATGCATTGATTACCTGTTCACGTTTGGACGCCTCGGCCAATTCATTGCAGGCGGTGCCAAAAGCTCACTTGGAGAAGAGCGGGTGTTTTCATTTACGGACAAAAAAGAGCTCACTGAAAAGTTATCTTCCGTCCTTACAGGCGGGGAGCTCATTGTCGTTAAGGCCTCAAGAGGCATCAAGCTTGAGGAAGTTGTGAATGCCTTGGCCAGCAAATAATGCGGATTGGGCACCGGGGCCGGAAAGGTTCCGGTGTTTTTCTTTCATTGATTTTGGTAAATAGTATAAAGGTAAGCAGACAGGCTCTATAAGCTGGGCCGAGCAGTTCAATCACCCCGCCTGTGAAATGCCGTAATACTCCCTTTTTCGGAATGAAAACGGAACTAAAAAGTCTGAGAGCGAGATCGCAGCATGGAAATACCAGATTTGTTCGGACATGCACGAGGTAGGTGACAAAGGCGCTGCAATGTTAGCCTTTGTTCTGCTTTTTATCAGCAAAAATTGGAAGAATATGCCGGTGTTTAAAGGTTCATTTAAGCAAGAAGGCGGCTTGAATATCTTTCCTTTTTAGGGTGATAATATAATGGAAAGAATGAAAACGAGAACAGGTGAGATGCCTTATGATTGGTTGCTTGTGCATTCATGGTTTTACAGGTGCTCCGTACGAGGTGGAACCGTTAGCTGCTTACCTTCGAGAGAAAACAGATTGGAAAATTGTTGTGCCGACCCTTCCTGGTCATGGAAGCTCCCCGGCCCTAAAAGGAATCACATACCAGCACTGGCTGGAGCATGCAGTGGCAGAAATGAAAAAGCTGCTTGCGGAATGTGAGCATGTGTATTTGATTGGCTTTTCTATGGGAGGACTGATTTCCATTTATTTAGCCAATAAATATCCTGCAGAAAAACTTATTTTGCTCAGCGCTGCGGCAAAATATATTAATGTCGGCCAAATGATCCTGGATATTGGCGATATGCTTAAAGATGCAAAAAGCGGCCGGCTGCAAGATAATCATCTGTTTGTCCGCTATAAAGATAAGCTATTTAAAACACCGTTGTCAGCTACATGGCAATTCCGAAAAATGGTTGTCTGCACAAGACCGCTGCTAAACAATATTACGATTCCGACTTTTATTGCTCAGGGGATGGCTGATGGAGTTGTTCCTCCGAAAAGCGCCGAATTTATTTACAATCAAATTGGTTCCAAACAAAAAGAAATTTATTATTCACCAACAGCGAAGCATCACATTTGCCATACTGGAGAAAGAGAAATTTTATTCGAAAAGATCTTTACATTTCTCTCTAGAAGTAGTAGAGTGAGTTAAATACCCATTGAAATTAATGATTGCAGATGGTATGATAACAATAACTCTTACTCTTCGTATGAAGAGTATTTTTTGTGTGATACGGTAGCTGAAATAGAAGGAGAAGAAAACTATTGACGAAATTTAAAGATTTGAATTTAAGTGAAGCCACTTTAAAAGCTATTGATAAAATGGGGTTTGAAGAAGCGACACCCATCCAAGCGGCAACCATTCCTGTAGGACTTGAGGGCAAGGACATCATTGGACAAGCGCAAACTGGCACAGGCAAGACGACGGCTTTTGGCGTACCGATGATTGAAAAAATCGACACTTCCAGCCATTTCATTCAAGGGCTGATTATCGCACCTACGAGGGAGCTGGCTATTCAAGTTTCCGAAGAATTATATAAGATTGGCGGCGGCAAACGAGTCGGCATTTTAGCCGTTTACGGCGGACAAGACATTCAACGCCAAATTCGCGCTTTAAAGAAGCGTCCTCATATCATTGTAGGAACTCCGGGCCGAATTCTCGATCATATTAACCGCAGAACCTTAAAGCTTGAAAATCTGCAGACCCTCGTATTAGACGAAGCAGATGAAATGCTTAACATGGGCTTTATTCAAGACATTGAAGCGATTCTTTCACACGTGCCGGAAGAGCGTCAGACATTGCTGTTTTCAGCGACAATGCCGAAGCAAATTCGCGCGATAGCTGAAAAATTCATGAAGGATCCTGAAGTGATCCGAGTGAAGATGAAAGAAATGACAGTGTCTAATATTGATCAGTATTTCGTAAAAGTGCATCAGCGCGATAAGTTTGATGTGCTGTCTCGCTTGATTGATGTGCATTCTCCTGAGTTAGCGATCATCTTTGGCAGAACGAAGCGCCGGGTAGATGAATTGGCGAACGCTTTAAGCATTCGCGGCTACCAGGCGGAAGGAATTCACGGCGATTTAAGCCAAGCGAAGCGCATCACTGTTCTTAAACGCTTTAAAGAAGGAAAGATCGATGTTCTCGTGGCAACGGATGTAGCAGCACGCGGTCTGGATATTTCCGGCGTGACGCATGTTTATAATTACGATATCCCGCAAGATCCAGAAAGCTATGTTCACCGGATCGGCCGTACGGGCCGCGCCGGAAAAGAAGGAATGGCTGTTACGTTTGTGGAACCGAGAGAAATGAGCTATTTACGAGAGGTTGAAAGAACGACGAAGAAGCGCATGACACCAATGACGGCACCTACTTGGGACGATGCGTTGATTGGCCAGCAGCGCGCTGCAGTAGCCGAATTGGAAGAAAGTGTCGCCAAGAACGACCTTTCCCAATACAAAACTTTCGCAAAAGAGCTTCTTGATCAGTACGAGGCTGAACAGCTGGTTGCAGCGGCGCTCAAGTTGATCACTAAAGAACCGGACAGAACGCCTGTTCGTATTACGAGCGAATCTTCTCTTCCGAATAAGAAAGATAAGTTCCGCTCGAAAAATGGAAATTCCAGAAAGTCAAACGGCAATCGCCAAGGCAATCGTTCACATAATAGAGATCGGAAAAATTCGAGAAGAAAATACTCTTCGCATTAATGTCAACTAAAGGGCTATCCAATCCGCCAGCTATCCGGCGGCTGGGTGGCCTTTTTATATGTAAGATTGCAGGGATCCTCGATAATAAGTGGAGAGTTTGAATCATTTGACCAGTTGGGGACATCCTGTTTGTCATGAAAAACGAAACCTTTTTACAGGCTATACGTTAATAAAGTATAGAGTATAGAAGCACAGGGGGAGAGACTTCAATGGCAGAACCGAAAAAAAGAATATCTGAACAGGCTTTAACCGTTTGGAAAATTTACGGAATCATCAGCACAGTGCTAGCCTGGCTCGTACTGGCGGGTCTGGGCGTTTTCGGCTATTACCAAGAATGGCCCTTTTGGGTTGCAGCTCCTTTAATCATTCTGGGGCTGCTCACAGCTTTCCTGTTTATTTATCTTATGCCCAAGCTGCGCTGGAAACGCTGGAGATATGAAGTGAGAGAACAAGAAATTGAATTGCAGCACGGGGTTTTTATCATTCGGCGAACACTGATCCCCATGATTCGCGTGCAGCATGTCGACACAGAGCAAGGGCCGATCTTAAAAAGGTACGGACTATCAGAAATCAAGATTTCCACCGCAGCAACGGTTCATGAAATACCGGCCGTCGAAATGGCGGAGGCGGAAGAGATGCGCCAAGTAATTTCCGCGCTGGCAAGGATGGCGGCAGAAGATGTCTGAACCTAAACGCCTTCATCCAGTTGCGGCTGTTTCTAATGTTTTAACGGAGTTAAAGAATATGTTCTTTCCTTTGATTATAGTTCTTTTTGTGAATAAGGGAGAGAAAAACGACATTTGGGATTATATCCCAATTATAGTGACGGCTGCAGCCATCCTGTTTGTTCTAGTGAGCGGGGTGATTAAGTGGCTGAGATTTACATATAGAGTGGAAGCAGGAGAGCTAAGAATTGAATATGGGCTATTCGTCAAAAAGAAACGGTATATCCCGATTGAGCGCATACAAAGCGTAGACGTATCGGAGGGCCCTTTACAGCAGGCTTTTAACCTGGTGAAAATAAATATTGAAACGGCAGGATCGAGTGCCAATGCGGATTCGGAAGCAGAGCTGACAGCCATTACGAAGGAGGAGGCTGCGGCTCTTGAAGAGATCATTAACCGTGAGAAAAGCAAGGAATACCGGGAAGAAATGGATCAGGATCTCCCGGATTCTGCAAATGCTGACCGCGATCCAGCGACCGTGCTCTATCAAGCAAAGCTTTCGGACTTGTTATTGTTAGCGGCGACATCCGGGGGAGCGGGTGTGGTCATTTCCGCAGTTGTAGCTTTTCTGTCGCAATTTAGTGAATTCATCCCTTATGAAAAAGTATTCAAAGAGGCTTCCCACTTGTTGGAAAGCGGGGTGGTGTTTGTCTCTATGCTAGTGGTGGCAGTATTGTTTCTTGCCTGGTTGATTTCCGTTATCCTCACTTTATTGAAGTACTATAACTTCACTGTAGAAATGACTGAACAGGATATTGTGATCAAAAGAGGGCTGCTGGAAAAGCGCCAAACGACCATTCCGCTCAGCCGCGTGCAAGGAATTGTGATGGTTGAAAATCCGTTGCGCCAACTTATAGGATACAGCTGTGTCCAAGTGGAAAGCGCCGGGGGATCAGCGGCGGAAGAAGGGGGCACCAGCTTTAACATTCTCCCTATGGTGAAGAAATGGGAAGCCTTTCAACTGTTAGAGAATATGTTCAAGGATTATTCGTTTCCGCAGCAATTTCATCCTGCACCGAAACGAGCAGCGAGAAGGTATATGCTGAGAAAAAGTCTGTATGTGCTCGTGCCGATCATGGCATTGAGCGGGTTCTTTTGGCCGCACGGCTTATGGTCGCTTCTTTTGCTTCTGCTTGCCGCATTCTATGGAATGAGCTGCTATCGGGCTGCTGGCTGGACGATTCAAGACCAGCAGCTATCGCTCCGCTATCGCCTGTTCTCCAGATGCACCGTTTTCTTGAAGAAATCACGTATTCAATCCGCAGATCTGGTACAGACCTATTGGCAGGCGAACAAACAATTGGCCACGATAGAGGCCGTAATTAAAAGCGGGGAAGGCGGCAGAAAAACGAAGATGGTTGATGCGGAAAGGGCGGATGCAGAAAAGATGTATCACTGGTATCAGCGAAATCAAAGCGAAACGCAGGTGAAGGAATGATACAAGGCATTGGTTTGGATATTGTAGAAATTGAGAGAATTAAACGCCTGATAGAACGGCAGCCGAAGTTTCTTCAGCGCATTTTAACGCTGCCGGAGCAAGATGAATTTGAAAGGCTGAACGGACAAAGAAAATTTGAATACGCCGCAGGCCGGTTTGCGGCCAAAGAAGCGTTTGCGAAAGCCTTTGGCACAGGTATTGGAGATCGCCTGTCGTTTCAAGATATTATCGTTGCTTCTTACGGAAGCGGCAAGCCGTATATTCAAGCCCCTTTTTCCGAAGGTGTCCACTTGTCGATTACACATAGCAGAGAATATGCGGCAGCACAAGTTGTCATTGAAAAATAAATAATCCTTCCAACTCTTTATCGCATAATCATAAACTGAAAGGTTGTCTCATATATTTTAGTGCGAAAGGGGTTGTGAAGGGATGAGAAAAAGGAAGTTTGTCTGGCTGTTATGCCTGGTTGCTTTATTTGCTCTTTCAGCCTGCGGGGCTAAATCTAAAGAGGAGGTTGCGGCTGATTTAAACAAGAAGGTAGGAGAGCTGAAGGGCTACAAGGCAACAGCCCAAATGACTTTGCAGGCGGGCGAGGAAAAGCAGACGTATAACGTGGAGATCTGGAACAAAGCGCATCAGTTTTACCGGGTGGCCCTGACCACGCCAAAGAAGGATCAAAGTCAAATGATTTTGAAGAACGACAGCGGTGTTTACGTTCTTACTCCTGCTTTAAATAAGAGTTTCAAGTTTCAAAGCGATTGGCCGAAAAACAGCAGTCAAGCTTATTTGTACGAGTCGCTAATTAAAGATATCCTCGAAGATAAAGAGGCGGATTTTAAAGAAACAAAGAGCCATTATGTCTTTGAAACGAAAACGAGATATCCGAACAGTCATATGCTGCCGCTTCAGGAGATTACCTTTAACAAACGTAATTTAGCTCCTGTTTCGGTAAAGGTGATGGATCCTGATAAAAAAACGCTAGTGATGGTGGAATTTAAAGAAGTGGATTTTGATGCGAAATTTGATAATGCGTCTTTTGAAATGAAAAAGAATATGACTGGCGCTCAATTGGAAGTGCCGGTGATGTCTCAAACGAAAGATCAAGAATTTGCTGTAAGCTACCCGCAAGCGGAAATAACGGGAAGCAAGCTGATTGAGGAGAATGAAATGATTACAGCCAATGGAAAAAGAGTCGTTCTCACCTACGGCGGCGATAAATCTTTTACTCTTGTCCAAGAGAAGGCGGAGGTGCTGCCGACAGCTTCAATGGCAGTTTCTGAGGTGAATGGGGATGTTGCCGATCTTGGCTTTGCTGTAGGAGCAGCAACCGAGCAGTCGCTTTCCTGGACATATAAAGGCGTCGATTATATGCTGGCTTCGAAAGATTTAAATAAAGCGGAAATGCTGCAAATTGCACGCTCTATGAAAGCGGCGGTAGAAAAGTAAATAGGTCCGGCAAAGATCGCTGTACATATGCGAGAGGCCGGGCATAGCGAGGAACGGAATGCCGTTTCTCTTTTTTTTTAATTCCTGCATAGGCAATTGAAAATATATGTTTTTTTCGATAAAATTTATTTAAATTGCATGAATGTTCATGAACGTGAACGAAGGCGGGAAAGAGGGAGACAACACGTGCAAACAAGAATGAATTATTATCGGGATACATGGGTGGAAATAAATTTGGACAATATTGCCTATAATGTTAAAGAAACAGTAAAGCTGCTTCCTTCAAAAGAAAAACTGTTTGCTGTCGTCAAGGCCAATGCTTATGGCCACGGCGCCTGCGCGGTGGCGGAAGCGGCGCTTGGCGCAGGTGCACATGGCCTCGCGGTTGCTTTCATCGATGAAGCTTTATCCTTGAGGAAGTCGGCGATTGCGGCGCCTGTGCTCGTGTTGGGGGCCAGCAGGCCAAGCGATGCCGGGGTGGCAGCAGAACACCACATTTCTCTTACAGTTTATCAGCTGGAATGGCTGAAGCAGGCGCAAGCTTATTTATCCCCGGAGCAGACAGTGAAGGTGCATGTGAAATGCGATACAGGCATGGGAAGGCTCGGCGTTAAGACGCAGGAGGAATTGAAAGAGCTAGTCGCATTTATCGATCAGTCTCCGCAGTTCATCTTTGAGGGGCTATTTACTCACTTTGCGACAGCGGATGAGCTGGATACGGCTTACTTTGAAGATCAATTGTTCAAGTTTACAGCCATGGTGGAATCACTTGAAGAGCGTCCGCCATATGTTCACTGTGCCAACAGTGCGGTTTCCCTGCGCTTTAAGAAAGCGCACTTCAATGCTGTGCGTTTAGGCATTGCAATGTATGGGCTGTCCCCATCTGATGAGATCAAGCCGCTCCTGCCGTTTCCGTTAAAGCCGGCTTTTTCGCTCCATACTAAAATTGTGCATGTGAAAAGGATGAATAAAGGTGAGAAAGTCAGCTACGGTGCAACTTATGAAGCCCAAGGTGACGAATGGGTGGCCACTTTACCAATCGGATACGCAGACGGATGGATTCGCAAGCTGCAAGGACAAGAGGTGCTTGCTGCGGGATGCAGAGTTCCGATTATCGGCCGGATTTGTATGGATCAATGTATGATTCGGCTGCCTTATGAACTCCCAGCCGGGACAACGGTAACGCTGATTGGAAGGCAATGCAATGAGGAAATCACTATGGACGACATTGCTGATCGACTGGCCACTATCAACTATGAAGTGCCCTGCTTGATCACTTCTCGTGTTCCGCGTGTGTATAAGAGCAAGGGTGAGGTCTTGCATATTGATAATCCGCTTGTTCGTTAACATTTCTCTTCAATAACAGATCATTTTCGAGGGACTTTTGCAAAAGTTGTAAGAAATAAGCAGGAATTTGGATTTTGCCTTCCATCGCAAATAAAAAGGTGTTATTATGGAGTAGACAGTGAAAGAGACGGGTGTAGTGATTGGTGGAGGTGTAGTTCGTGTCTGAGTTCAGCACAACAACAGAGGTGTTAATTCGCTTACCGCAACAATTTGTTAAAGAATTAGACGGTTTTACTGAACAAGAAAACATTAACCGCAACGAGTTTATTTACAGAGCAACCAAAATGTATCTCCGTGAAAGAAAGAAGCGTCAGATTACCGAAGCGATGAGACGTGGTTACATGGAAATGGCAAAGATCAATTTAGCTATTGCCTCTGAAGCAATGCAGGCGGAACATGAAGCAGGTAATACGGTTGAGCGTTTAGTAAGTGGAGGATAATACGTGTGATAGTGAAACGTGGTGACGTATACTTTGCAGACCTGTCCCCTGTTGTTGGCTCTGAGCAAGGTGGTGTGAGGCCTGTGCTAGTAGTACAAAACGACATTGGGAATCGGTTCAGTCCCACTATTATTGTTGCCGCTATTACGGCTCAAATTCAAAAAGCTAAATTGCCTACACACGTCGAAATTGATGCAAAGCGCTATGGCTTTGAAAGAGATTCAGTTATTTTGCTTGAGCAGATCCGGACGATTGACAAACAGCGTTTGACGGACAAGATTACTCAGCTTGATGAAGAAATGATGGATAAAGTAGACGATGCCTTACAGATCAGCTTAGGTCTTATTCAATTTTAATAGGGGCTGTCCCAAAAGTCGGTGAAACCGACTTTTGAGGACGGCCCCTGTTTTTTTTTCTATTTTTAAGCACAAAAAAATCGCTCTTTCTTGTAAAATGTAAGTAACCAAACTAACACATACAAAAGGAGCGATTTTTTTATGAGCAGCCAAAAGACTACTCCCATAAATTATAACACGGACCAGTTGTCTTTACCACTAGAAACGGAAGAGGTGTCCACGCAAAAAAAGAACTTCCGTTCCAAACCTGTCTTTGTTTCCTATCAAACAGACCAGCTGATGCTTCCGATGGATCTCAGTGACTGGATTCCTGCACACCATGTCTCCCGTTTTATCCATGAGATGATTGAAAACATGCCCGATGAGCTGTTCATCAAGCCTTATAAAGGCGGCGGCCGAAGTGCCTATCACCCCAAAATGATGGTCAAAATTCTTCTTTATGCGTACTCGCAAAAGGTCTATTCCTGCCGAGGAATCGCGAAGATGCTAGACGAAAACCTGCCGATGATTTGGCTCTCTGCCATGCAAAAACCAGATTTCCGTACGATTAACCGTTTCCGCAGCGGGCAGATGAAATCCATGATCGACACGCTGTTCGAGGAAATGATTCTCCTCTTGATTGAAAACCAATATATTTCCATGGAGAACTATTTTCTGGACGGCACAAAGATCGAGGCAAATGCCAATAAATACTCCTTTTCCTGGAAAAAAGCGACGATGAGATTTGAAGCGAAATTAAGAGAGAAGATCAAGGAGACCCTGCACCACATTCAAGAGATCGTGGAGGCAGATGAAGCTTCTATGATCGCGGAATGCCTGGAGGCGAAAAAAGTCAGCCCTGAACAATTGGCGCAAGTGGAAACGGTTCTGGAAAAGAAAATGGAACAGATAGAGAAAGACGTGGCGCAAGAAGATAGGAAAGAACGCAAGGCTAAGCGCCAAAAGCGATCCTTTGTTCAAAAGCTGGCAAAATCCGTAAGCAGGGATTTTATTCCGCGCCTGGTGAAATATAAACAACAAATGGAGACATACGGCGACCGAAACAGCTTTTCCAAAACCGATACAGATGCCACGTTTATGAGAATGAAAGAAGATCACATGAAAAACGGACAGCTAAAGCCTGGCTACAATGTGCAGATGGCAACGGAAAACCAATTTGTTTTGTTCTATACCATTCACCAGCGCCCAACGGATACTCGCTGTTTCATTCCGCACATGGAGAAACTGAAAGGCTCTCGCCTGCCGTTTCCGAAAAAAGTGATCGCCGATGCCGGCTATGGAAGCGAAAGCAACTATGTATATGCGACGGAAGAAAAAATGGACTATTTGATTCCTTATAATACCTATCTGAAAGAACAAAAACGCAGGTATAAAAAAGATCGTTTCCAGCCAAGGAACTGGACCTATATAGAAGAAGATGACGTATATATCTGTCCGAATGACCGCCGCATTCGCTTCAAACGTTATTCCACCCGTACGGATTCTTACGGGATGAAGAGAGATTTTAAAATTTATGAATGTGAGGATTGTACAGACTGCCCGCTGAAAGCCCTATGCACAAAATCGAAAGGGAACCGGCAGATTCATTACAACCCCGTGTACGAAGAAATGAAAGCAAAAGCCAAGAACAGCCTTTGGTCTGACGAGAACACACCGATTTATGCCCGGCGGAAAGTCGAGGTCGAAAGTGCGTTCGGTCATATCAAGGGCAATCGGTCGTTCCGCAGATTTTCCTTGCGGGGGATCGACAAGGTGCACACGGAATTTGGGATTGTGGCGTTAGCCCACAACTTCCTGAAAATGGCGGGCCTAGCCCAAACATTTTCAGGAAACCCGCTTACAATGAAAGAACGCGGAGAGAAAAACGAGTTGTTTTTCTCTCCGCGTTCTTATTTTAGGGGCTTATGGGACAGCCCCTTATTTTATTGGTGAGTCCCCCCATATCTACACTCTGGGAGATGAGGAGGGGCATGCCAGCTGCGGCAGCACCTTCCGCTTTGTATTTAATCTGAAAGATACTATAATAGCATTAGTGTAAAAAGGAAACTTGAACGAGCGGCGCGGAGGGCTTTCTTTCCCTATTCAAAATTGCTAAAATTAATGTATTCCTATTATCAAAAATTATTGAAAAAAAACGAATTGGAGTTGTCTAAATGAGAAAGAAAATTTTCAATTACGTCCAAACTCACAAGAGTGATATTTTAAATCAGTGGATAGAAAGCATGAAAGAAGAAGCTGATGATCGCGCGGTTACGACAATGTCCGATCAAATGTTTACAAGAACAAGCAGTGAATTTATAGAGCTGCTTATTTCCAATTTTGTTGAAACTGAACAAGAGTTTCAGTATAGAGTGAAAGACTTCGCTGAGAAGATTGTCAAATTAGGATGGCCATTGACAATCGTCACTCTCGGCCTGAATACATTTGCTCAAATTGTGTCTAAAGGCATGAGGGACGAGGGCATTGTAAATAAGGAAAATCATATAGAATTTACTCTAGAATTAGAACGCTGGATGTTCCCGATGAACAACACAATTATCGATTCTTACTCCAGATCGTGGGAGAGAACGGTAAGCCTGCAAAAGATTGCTCTGCAGGAACTTTCCGCGCCGCTTATTCCTGTCTTTGATAAGATCTCCGTTATGCCATTAGTCGGAACCATTGATACAGAACGCGCCAAGCTGATCATGGAAAATTTGCTGGATGGGATCGTCAACCACCGCTCAGAAGTCGTGTTAATTGATATTACAGGTGTTCCTTTAGTGGACACAATGGTGGCGCATCACATTATTCAAGCAGCCGACGCCGTTCGCTTAGTAGGGGCTAAATGTATGATCGTGGGAATCCGTCCTGAGATTGCCCAGACTATTGTGACGTTGGGAATCAACCTTGAACAGGTCGTAACGACAAGTACTTTGAAGAAAGGAATTGAACAGGCACTGGCGATTACCGGAAGAAAGATCATTAAAGTAGAGGGTGAAAATTGAGCATGAGAATACCGATTCTAAAACTCCATAATTGCTTGTTAGTGTCCATTCAATGGGAACTAGATGACCAAACAGCCCTTCAATTCCAAGAAGACCTTCTTCATAAAATTCATGAAACGAGCGCTCGAGGAGTAGTTATTGACCTCACTTCCATCGATTTTATCGACTCTTTTATTGCCAAGGTGCTTGGAGATGTTATCGACATGTCTAAGTTAATGGGAGCGAAGGTAGTGATTACAGGTATTCAGCCTGCCGTTGCGATTACCTTGATTGAATTGGGAATACGTCTCGAAGGAGTTTTGACAGCTCTTGATTTAGAAAAAGGTTTGGAGAAACTTCGACAGGAACTGGAGGACTAATCTATGGATTCTAGCGTCAAGATTATTAATGAATGGGACATCGTAGCGGCAAGGCAGCTTGGCAGGAATGTAGCCAAAGACCTTGGCTTCGGGACGGTGGACCAAGCTCGTATTACAACGGCTATCAGCGAACTGGCGCGCAATATTTATCTATATGCCGGCCAAGGGCAAGTAACTATAGAAAAAACAGAGGCTCCTGGAAAAGTCGGCTTAATCATCATTTCGCAAGATGAAGGTCCGGGGATAAATGATTTGCGAAAAGTGATGGCGGACGGCTTTTCCACCTCTGGAGGACTAGGAGCGGGCTTGCCTGGCGTTAAACGTCTGATGGATGAATTTTCAATTGAATCTAGTCCTGGCGAAGGAACGCTCGTAAAGGCAATTAAGTGGCTCCGTTAGGAGGACGAGGATGGATTTTAAAAAGGATATGCAACAAAAATATAAAGAAATTTTGGAAAGCTATTATAAGAATCAAAATGAACAAGCTTTATATTTGAGTCAGAAATTCAGCAGAAAGGCTATCGAATATAAAGTTTCGCCAGAAGAAATCATCAGCATGCACAAAACAGCTTTAATGGAACTGGAACCTGCTATTTCTGAGTCGACGCTGCTTTCCTTTGATATTCTTTTAGAAGTGATGATGGGCTATGGTCTTGCCTACCGCGAACACCAGAGTCTCCGGACGATCCAAAAGGAATTAAAGAGCGAAATTGAAGTGGCTGCCAATATGCAGCAAACGCTTTTAGGAACGAAAATTCCTAGTGTTCCTTCATTAGATATTGGAGCAATCAGCGTGCCGGCTCGGCAAATGAGCGGCGATTACTATCATTTTGTCCGCGGGGAAAATGGAACAGTCAGCGTAGCGATTGCGGATGTAATCGGCAAGGGCATTCCGGCTGCTTTATGCATGTCCATGATTAAGTATTCCATGGATAGCTTACCAGAAGGAAGACACGAACCGAGCCTCATGCTGGAAAGTCTTAATCGTGTTGTCGAACAGAATGTGGATCCCACCATGTTTATTACGATGTTATACGGCATGTATAACACGGCTAATCACACGTTTTATTATTCGTCTGCCGGTCATGAGCCGGGCTTCTTTTATGATCATGCAACGAAGCAATTCGAAGAGCTGTATGCTAGAGGCTTGCTGCTTGGCGTAGGCAAGAAAACGAAATACCGCCAGTTTGAAAGAAAAGTAGAAATCGGAGATGTAATCTTTCTCATGTCCGACGGAGTAACGGAATGCCGGACGGAGGACGGGTTTATCGAAGCGGATACTTTAATGGGCTACATCCAAAAGTATATTCATTTAGAAGCTCAAGAAATGGCGAATAAAGTATACAATGATCTGGTCGCCTTGCAGGATTTTCATTTGCGCGATGATTTTACCTTGATTATTTTGAAGAGAATTCAGTGAGTGGATGTTTACTGTTCGAAATAGGGGGTATTAAGTAGAAATATTGAAGTAATCATGCGTATAAGAAGAGGTGTAGCATATGAATATTACAATTGACACGAAAGAAATGGAAAAATACACAAAAATCAATCTTGGCGGTGAGATTGACGCTTACACAGCCCCTCAGCTTAAAGAAGCCGTTTTTCCTTATGCAGAGAAGGAAAATGCCAGCCTAGTCATTAATTTATCCGATGTTTCTTATATGGACAGTACAGGTTTGGGTGTATTTGTCGGGTTATTTAAAAGCCTGAATGCCCATAATGGTTCCCTTCAGCTTGTCGGATTGTCGGAAAGATTGAAGCGATTGTTTGATATTACAGGGCTTGCCGATATTATAAATATTAGTTCGGATGTAGAAGGTGGTGTTTGACGATGGAAACGTTCGATTATATTGAAATGAAAATTCCTGCTAAACCGGAATATGTAGGCGTTATCCGTCTGACTTTATCTGGGATAGCCAGCAGAATGGGATTTACATACGATGCCATTGAGGATTTGAAAATCGCAACAAGTGAGGCAATCACTAATGCAGTTCAGCACGCTTACCGTGATACAGATGGCGGTGAGGTGGTTATAGGATTTGCCCTGTATCACGACCATCTGGAAGTGATGGTAGCGGATAACGGAAAAAGCTTCAACTTCTTAGATACTAAGCGAGAGCTTGGTCCTTATAAAGACAGTTCAGTGGAGTTTTTACGTGAAGGGGGTCTGGGATTATTTCTTATTGAAACATTAATGGATGAAGTAAAAGTGCAGCATAACGAAGGGGTTACTTTGTTTATGACAAAGTACCTTGAAGGAGAGCAGGTGGAGAGGGATGCGGAAACCATCTCAACCTGATCAAGACGCAAAGAAGCAGGTAGTTGCATGGATTAAAGCTTTTCAAGCATCGCATGACGAGGACGCGCAAGAAAAATTGGTTAAGCATTATCAGGGATTGGTAGAATCGATTGCGCGCAAGTATTCAAAGGGGAAGTCTTATCATGAGGATATTGTTCAAGTAGGGATGATGGGGCTGCTTGGAGCCATTCGCCGTTATGATGATTCGTACGGAAAGAGCTTCGAAGCGTTTGCCATACCGACTATTGTAGGGGAAATTAAACGCTTTTTAAGGGACAAGACTTGGAGCGTGCATGTGCCGCGGCGCATTAAAGAAATTGGGCCGAAAATCAAAGCGACGGTTGAAGAGCTGACCTTAAGACTTCAGCGCTCACCGAAAGTGGAAGAAATCGCTGCCCACCTCGACGTTTCCGAAGAAGAGGTGCTAGAAGCGATGGAAATGGGGAAAAGCTATCAGGCGCTGTCTGTTGACCATTCCATTGAAGCCGATTCCGATGGCAGCACAGTGACTTTGCTTGATATTGTAGGCAGCCAGGAGCAAGGTTATGAAAGAGTTGACCAGAGACTCGTGCTAGAAAAAGTACTGCACGTGCTTTCGGACCGGGAGCGGCAAATTATTCAATATACCTATTTAGAGAACATGAGCCAAAAGGATGCAGGCGATAAGCTCGGCATTTCACAGATGCACGTTTCCCGCTTGCAGCGAAGAGCCATAAAAAAATTAAAAGAAGCCATTGATTTGGAGTCTTTAACAACGGGGCGAATGTCTTAATGACACATCTTCAGAGTGATCACATAGAAGTATATGCCACTCAAACAGCGAAGAATAATAATTTCCTTTGCGGTGACAGCTACTTTATTCATGAAACCGAAGATTATTTGATTTGTGTACTAGCGGATGGATTAGGAAGCGGTGAATTTGCTTATGAATCCGCTGCAGCTGTCACTAAAGTCGTAGAGGACAATCATCAAGAAACAGTGGATTGTTTAATGAGCTTGAGCAACGACGTGCTGCAGCAAAAGAGAGGAGCAGCCGTCGCTATTTTTAAAGCGGATTTTAAGAGGCAGGAGTTTGAGTACAGCTGTGTCGGCAATATTCGTTTTTATTTATATACGGAAGACGGGAAGCTGACCTATCCTCTGCCTGTAACAGGTTATTTATCGGGGAGGCCGCAAGTATACCGGACTCGGAGGTTTGCATATGAAACCAATTGCAAGTTTCTTTTGCATTCTGACGGTGTTCAGCTGCTGAATGTAAAATCATTATTGCAGAATCGCTCTATTCATCAAATTGCTTATATACTTGAAGGTGAATCTATGCAAACCAACGATGATTCCACTTTTATTATTGGAAGCCTGCTTAAATAAACGCAGGTTTTTTTGTTGTGTTAAAATAGGAGCAACGAAATTTGGAGGGGATCGCATGTCGACCGCATTAACCCATGATCAAGAATATTTATTGAAGAAAGTCGCTCAAGCGGAACAGATCGAATTGAAGAAAGTAAGAGCGGTCATTTCTTTAATTGAAGACGGAAGCACCGTCCCTTTTATTGCCCGGTACCGTAAAGAAATGACCGGGGCGCTTGACGAAGTGCAGATTCGCGCACTTATTCACCGTTATACATACTTGCGGAATTTGCTGCAGCGGAAAGAAGAAGTGCTGCACAGCATTGCCGAGCAGGGAAAACTGACAGAAGAATTGAAAAGAAAGATCCAAGCAGCGGAGAAAATGCAAGCGGTAGAGGATCTCTATCGCCCTTATAAACAAAAGCGGCGCACGAAAGCATCGATTGCCAAGGAGAAAGGATTGTCACCGCTGGCTGAATGGATGCTCTCTTTGTCTAATGCTTCTATCATAGAAGAAGCGAAACAATACATTTCTTCTGAAAAAGAAGTAGCTTCAGCAGAAGAGGCGATTCAAGGAGCAGCCGATATTATCGCGGAACAAGTGGCCGATGAAGCGAGCGTTCGGGAATGGATCCGCCGTGAAACATTCCGCCGCGGCATGATTCAATCCTCTGTAAAAAAGGCAGAAGAAGATGAAAAAAATGTGTTCGAAATGTATTATTCATATGAAGAACCTGTTTCAAAGATTGTCCCTCACCGGATACTGGCTTTAAACCGCGGAGAAAAGGAAGGGATTTTAAAAGTAAGCATTCATGCCGACCAAGAAAAAATCATTCGCTATTTAACAAAAAAGTATATAAAAAATGAAAGAAGTTCAGCTGCTTCCCACGTATTAACGGCTTTGCAGGATGCTTATAAACGCTTAATTCAACCGTCGATTGAACGGGAAATCCGCCATGAGCTCACAGAAAAGGCGGATAATCAAGCGATTCGCATCTTTTCCGAGAATTTGCAGAAATTACTTCTGCAGCCTCCTTTGAAAGGTAAGACGGTGCTGGGAGTAGACCCGGCATTTCGTACAGGATGTAAGCTGGCAGCTGTGGATGAAACCGGAAAAGTGCTCTATATCGGCGTCATATATCCCCATCCGCCTAAAGCGAAGAAAGCAGAAGCGGAGAATATATTCAAGCGAGTGCTGGATGAATATCAAGTCGAATTAGTAGCGATCGGAAACGGAACGGCCTCCAGGGAAACGGAACAATTTGTAGCAGATACGATCAAATCCAGCGGCAGAAATATTGCTTACATGATTGTCAATGAGGCGGGAGCGAGCGTCTATTCAGCATCTGAAATCGCACGCGAGGAATTCCCGGATTTGCAAGTCGAAGAAAGAAGCGCGGTGTCCATAGCAAGAAGAGTGCAGGATCCGCTGGCCGAGCTGGTGAAGATCGATCCGAAATCTGTCGGCGTTGGACAGTATCAGCACGATGTTTCACAAAAGAAATTAAATGAATCATTAACCTTTGTCGTGGAAACGGCAGTCAATCAGGTCGGCGTCAATTTAAACACCGCGTCTGCGTCGCTGCTGCAATACGTGTCAGGACTAAATAAGACGGTCGCAAATAATATCGTCAAATTCAGGGAAGTGAATGGGAAGTTTACTCACCGTTCTCAAGTTAAAAAGGTTCCTCGGCTGGGAGAGAAAACATTCGAGCAGAGCATCGGATTTTTGAGGATTTTGTCTGGAAAAGAAAAGCTAGACAGCACTTCCATACATCCAGAGAATTATTCGAAAGTGAAGGAGCTGCTGAATAGCCTGGGATATGCCACAAAGGATATTGGAAGCGAAGAACTTGCCGCTGCCTTAGATCAGCTGGACGTTCAAGCAACGGCGGACGCCTTGGAATTAGGCGAATGGACGCTTGGCGATATTATGGATGCTTTACAGAAACCCGGACGAGATCCCCGTGATGATTTGCCAAAGCCGCTGTTAAAAACAGACGTATTGAAACTGGAAGATCTTAAGCCGGGCATGGAGCTGCAAGGAACGGTGCGGAACGTAGTCGACTTTGGCGCATTCGTGGATATTGGAGTGAAAGAAGACGGCTTAGTGCATATCTCTAAGCTCAAAAAAGGATATGTCAAGCATCCGCTTGATGTAACAGCTGTCGGAGATGTCGTAACTGTGTGGGTCGAACAAGTCGACCAAAATAAAGGAAGGGTGTCTTTAACGATGATCGCTCCTGAAGAATAATTTTGAAGAAAGGGAGGCTATTCCATGACTAACGAAGAACTGCAGCATTTAGTAGAAGCGTTATCGGATGAGCTATTCGGTCTCCCTTTTCAGCATAAAGCGGTATTCAATCCCCGCTTAAGAACAACCGGCGGACGCTATTTGCTGCATTCCCATCATATAGAAATTAATAAAAAGTATTTAGATAAGCACGGCAAGCAAGAGTTAGCAGGGATTATTAAGCATGAACTCTGTCACTACCATCTCCATTTGCAAGGAAAAGGCTATAAACATAGAGATCGGGATTTTAAAGAACTAATGAAAAAAGTAGGTGCGCCAAGATTTTGTACACCATTAGCAGCAGAGACGCCCAGAAAGCAGAGAAAGATGCTCCTTTATGAGTGCAGGGATTGCCACCTCATCTACAAACGGCGGAGAAGAGTGAATACGGATCGATATGCGTGCGGTAAATGCGCTGGCAAGCTAACGTTAAAAGAAGAAAAGCTACAATGAAGTGAATCTTTCAACGGCGGGGAGCTTTCATTCCTCGCTGTTAAAAACAAGAACAAAGACTGACATCAAAGCGCCTTGCTGCTGTGACTTTGTCACCTGCACCGCGCAGGTCAGAATGAATCGAGCATGGAGGTGCCGTGATCTCCGGCTTAGCCTTTTTGTTCTTGAAGCGGTTATCCTTATATACGGGATAAACTAGAATAAGCGGTTGACATATTCTAAGTTTGCTGTTAACGTTATTGAGCAAGTCAAGTGAATAGAGATTCGAATGTTTTTTTTAATTTTGTTTAAAAAAGGTTGACTTGAACAATCCACCTTATTATAATATTAATTGTCGATAAGACGAACTGACTGTTCCGCAGTAGCTCAGTGGTAGAGCAATCGGCTGTTAACCGATCGGTCGCAAGTTCGAATCTTGCCTGCGGAGCCATTTTTTTGGGGAAGTACTCAAGAGGCTGAAGAGGCGCCCCTGCTAAGGGCGTAGGTCGGGTAACCGGCGCGAGGGTTCAAATCCCTCCTTCTCCGCCATTTAGTTAGTTAACATGGCCCGTTGGTCAAGTGGTTAAGACACCGCCCTTTCACGGCGGTAACACGGGTTCGAATCCCGTACGGGTCATCTGGAATGATTGGGCTATAGCCAAGCGGTAAGGCAGCGGATTTTGATTCCGTCATTCGAAGGTTCGAATCCTTCTAGCCCAGCCATCGATTGAGCCATTAGCTCAGTTGGTAGAGCATCTGACTTTTAATCAGAGGGTCGAAGGTTCGAGTCCTTCATGGCTCATTGCAAAGCGGGTGTGGCGGAACTGGCAGACGCACTAGACTTAGGATCTAGCGCCGCAAGGCGTGGGGGTTCGACTCCCTTCACCCGCATCGTTTTTTTAAAAAACCATTGCTTTTAAGATGGTCAAATGTTATAATATGATTCTGGTTAAGATGATCTTGCGGTCGTGGCGGAATGGCAGACGCGCTAGGTTGAGGGCCTAGTGGGGGAGACCCCGTGGAGGTTCAAGTCCTCTCGGCCGCATACACCACAAGCGCCCGTAGCTCAATTGGATAGAGCGTTTGACTACGGATCAAAAGGTTAGGGGTTCGACTCCTCTCGGGCGCGCCATAAATATGCAAAACAGCGGGAAGTAGCTCAGCTTGGTAGAGCACTTGGTTTGGGACCAAGGGGTCGCAGGTTCGAATCCTGTCTTCCCGACCATCTGATCATTCTGCGCGGGTGTAGTTTAATGGTAAAACCTCAGCCTTCCAAGCTGATGTCGTGGGTTCGATTCCCATCACCCGCTCCAATTTTGATTGATCCTTGAAAACTGAACAAAATAAACGTCAACGTTAATTCAATTTATTATTATGAGCTAAGCAAACAATCTTATCGGAGAGTTTGATCCTGGCTCAGGACGAACGCTGGCGGCGTGCCTAATACATGCAAGTCGAGCGGACTTAGCGGGAGCTTGCTCCTGCTTAAGTCAGCGGCGGACGGGTGAGTAACACGTGGGTAACCTGCCTGTAAGATGGGGATAACTCCGGGAAACCGGGGCTAATACCGGATAAGTTCTTTCTTCGCATGAAGGAAGATTGAAAGGCGGCTTCGGCTGCCGCTTACAGATGGACCCGCGGCGCATTAGCTAGTTGGTGAGGTAACGGCTCACCAAGGCGACGATGCGTAGCCGACCTGAGAGGGTGATCGGCCACACTGGGACTGAGACACGGCCCAGACTCCTACGGGAGGCAGCAGTAGGGAATCTTCCGCAATGGACGAAAGTCTGACGGAGCAACGCCGCGTGAGTGAAGAAGGTTTTCGGATCGTAAAGCTCTGTTGTCAGGGAAGAACAAGTGTCGGAGTAACTGCCGGCACCTTGACGGTACCTGACCAGAAAGCCACGGCTAACTACGTGCCAGCAGCCGCGGTAATACGTAGGTGGCAAGCGTTGTCCGGAATTATTGGGCGTAAAGCGCGCGCAGGCGGTCTTTTAAGTCTGATGTGAAAGCCCACGGCTCAACCGTGGAGGGTCATTGGAAACTGGAAGACTTGAGTGCAGAAGAGAAGAGCGGAATTCCACGTGTAGCGGTGAAATGCGTAGAGATGTGGAGGAACACCAGTGGCGAAGGCGGCTCTTTGGTCTGTAACTGACGCTGAGGCGCGAAAGCGTGGGGAGCGAACAGGATTAGATACCCTGGTAGTCCACGCCGTAAACGATGAGTGCTAAGTGTTGGAGGGTTTCCGCCCTTCAGTGCTGCAGCTAACGCATTAAGCACTCCGCCTGGGGAGTACGGCCGCAAGGCTGAAACTCAAAGGAATTGACGGGGGCCCGCACAAGCGGTGGAGCATGTGGTTTAATTCGAAGCAACGCGAAGAACCTTACCAGGTCTTGACATCCTCTGACCGCTCTGGAGACAGAGCTTTCCCCTTCGGGGGACAGAGTGACAGGTGGTGCATGGTTGTCGTCAGCTCGTGTCGTGAGATGTTGGGTTAAGTCCCGCAACGAGCGCAACCCTTGATCTTAGTTGCCAGCATTCAGTTGGGCACTCTAAGGTGACTGCCGGTGACAAACCGGAGGAAGGTGGGGATGACGTCAAATCATCATGCCCCTTATGACCTGGGCTACACACGTGCTACAATGGATGGTACAAAGGGCTGCAAGACCGCGAGGTTTAGCCAATCCCATAAAACCATTCTCAGTTCGGATTGCAGGCTGCAACTCGCCTGCATGAAGCCGGAATCGCTAGTAATCGCGGATCAGCATGCCGCGGTGAATACGTTCCCGGGCCTTGTACACACCGCCCGTCACACCACGAGAGTTTGCAACACCCGAAGTCGGTGGGGTAACCCTTACGGGAGCCAGCCGCCTAAGGTGGGGCAGATGATTGGGGTGAAGTCGTAACAAGGTAGCCGTATCGGAAGGTGCGGCTGGATCACCTCCTTTCTAAGGATAACGGAAAGTAAGAACGCTGTTCTTACTCCAACGAAACGTGACGTTTTATTTTGTTCAGTTTTGAAGGATGAATGCCTTCAAAAGATCAACATTGTTCTTTGAAAACTGGATAATATCGTATAAAGTAACCAAGCAATACCGAGTAATCGCCATTTTAGGTTAAGTTAGAAAGGGCGCACGGTGGATGCCTTGGCACTAGGAGCCGATGAAGGACGGGACTAACACCGATATGCTTCGGGGAGCTGTAAGTAAGCTTTGATCCGGAGATTTCCGAATGGGGAAACCCGCTGTTCGTAATGGAACAGCATCCCTGTCTGAATCCATAGGACAGGAGAAGGCACACCCGGGGAACTGAAACATCTCAGTACCTGGAGGAAGAGAAAGCAAACGCGATTCCCTGAGTAGCGGCGAGCGAAACGGGAACAGCCCAAACCAGAAGGCTTGCCTTCTGGGGTTGTAGGACACTCTATATGGAGTTACAAAAGAGCGGCATAAGCGAAGCGGTCTGGAAAGGCCCATCAGAGAAGGTAACAATCCTGTAGCTGAAATGCCTCTCTCTCCTGAGTGGATCCTGAGTACGGCGGAACACGTGAAATTCCGTCGGAATCCGGGAGGACCATCTCCCAAGGCTAAATACTCCCTAGTGACCGATAGTGAACCAGTACCGTGAGGGAAAGGTGAAAAGCACCCCGGAAGGGGAGTGAAAGAGATCCTGAAACCGTGTGCCTACAAGTAGTCAGAGCCCATTTATGGGTGATGGCGTGCCTTTTGTAGAATGAACCGGCGAGTTGCGATTTCATGCGAGGTTAAGCCGAGAAGGCGGAGCCGCAGCGAAAGCGAGTCTGAACAGGGCGAATGAGTATGAGGTCGCAGACCCGAAACCAGGTGATCTACCCATGTCCAGGGTGAAGGTAAGGTAACACTTACTGGAGGCCCGAACCCACGCACGTTGAAAAGTGCGGGGATGAGGTGTGGGTAGCGGTGAAATTCCAATCGAACCTGGAGATAGCTGGTTCTCTCCGAAATAGCTTTAGGGCTAGCCTCAAGGGAAGAGTCTTGGAGGTAGAGCACTGTTTGGACTAGGGGCCCCCATCGGGTTACCGAATTCAGACAAACTCCGAATGCCAAAGACTTATCCTTGGGAGTCAGACTGCGAGTGATAAGATCCGCAGTCAAGAGGGAAACAGCCCAGACCGCCAGCTAAGGTCCCCAAGTATACGTTAAGTGGAAAAGGATGTGGAGTTGCTTAGACAACCAGGATGTTGGCTTAGAAGCAGCCACCATTTAAAGAGTGCGTAATAGCTCACTGGTCGAGTGACTCTGCGCCGAAAATGTACCGGGGCTAAACGTATCACCGAAGCTGCGGATGGACACCAACCGGTGTCCGTGGTAGGAGAGCGTTCTAAGGGCGGAGAAGCCAGACCGGAAGGACTGGTGGAGCGCTTAGAAGTGAGAATGCCGGTATGAGTAGCGAAAGAAGGGTGAGAATCCCTTCCACCGAATGCCTAAGGTTTCCTGAGGAAGGCTCGTCCTCTCAGGGTTAGTCGGGACCTAAGCCGAGGCCGACAGGCGTAGGCGATGGAGAACAGGTTGATATTCCTGTACCACCTCTTTACCATTTGAGCAATGGGGGGACGCAGGAGGATAGGGCAAGCGCGCGGCTGGATATGCGCGTCCAAGCAGTTAGGCCGGTGACGAGGCAAATCCCGTCACCATACAGGCGGAGCTGTGACGGCGAGGGAAATAAAGTACCGAAGTTCCTGATTCCACACTGCCAAGAAAAGCCTCTAGCGAGGTAACAGGTGCCCGTACCGCAAACCGACACAGGTAGGCGAGGAGAGAATCCTAAGGTGAGCGAGTGAACTCTCGTTAAGGAACTCGGCAAAATGACCCCGTAACTTCGGGAGAAGGGGTGCTCTTTGAGGTGAATAGCCTCGAGGAGCCGCAGTGAATAGGCCCAGGCGACTGTTTAGCAAAAACACAGGTCTCTGCGAAGCCGTAAGGCGAAGTATAGGGGCTGACGCCTGCCCGGTGCTGGAAGGTTAAGGGGAGCGCTTAGCATTAGCGAAGGTGTGAACTGAAGCCCCAGTAAACGGCGGCCGTAACTATAACGGTCCTAAGGTAGCGAAATTCCTTGTCGGGTAAGTTCCGACCCGCACGAAAGGCGTAACGATCTGGGCACTGTCTCAACGAGAGACTCGGTGAAATTATAGTACCTGTGAAGATGCAGGTTACCCGCGACAGGACGGAAAGACCCCGTGGAGCTTTACTGCAGCCTGATATTGAATTTCGGCACAGCTTGTACAGGATAGGTAGGAGCCTTTGAAACCGGAGCGCCAGCTTCGGTGGAGGCGCTGGTGGGATACTACCCTGGCTGTGTTGAACTTCTAACCCGCACCCCTGATCGGGGTGGGAGACAGTGTCAGGCGGGCAGTTTGACTGGGGCGGTCGCCTCCTAAAAGGTAACGGAGGCGCCCAAAGGTTCCCTCAGAATGGTTGGAAATCATTCGCAGAGTGTAAAGGCACAAGGGAGCTTGACTGCGAGACCTACAAGTCGAGCAGGGACGAAAGTCGGGCTTAGTGATCCGGTGGTTCCGCATGGAAGGGCCATCGCTCAACGGATAAAAGCTACCCCGGGGATAACAGGCTTATCTCCCCCAAGAGTCCACATCGACGGGGAGGTTTGGCACCTCGATGTCGGCTCATCGCATCCTGGGGCTGTAGTCGGTCCCAAGGGTTGGGCTGTTCGCCCATTAAAGCGGTACGCGAGCTGGGTTCAGAACGTCGTGAGACAGTTCGGTCCCTATCCGTCGCGGGCGCAGGAAATTTGAGAGGAGCTGTCCTTAGTACGAGAGGACCGGGATGGACGCACCGCTGGTGTACCAGTTGTCTTGCCAAAGGCATCGCTGGGTAGCTATGTGCGGACGGGATAAGTGCTGAAAGCATCTAAGCATGAAGCCCCCCTCAAGATGAGATTTCCCATAGCGCAAGCTAGTAAGATCCCTGAAAGATGATCAGGTAGATAGGTTCGAGGTGGAAGCGTGGCGACACGTGAAGCTGACGAATACTAATCGATCGAGGACTTAACCAAAGAAAAGCGGAAGGCGCTCGTCCAGCGGCGACAAGCACAAGATCAGCTGACTGCAAGGTTGTTTTTGAACCTTGAAGACAGATGACCTTGTGACCTCGAGCCGCTAGCGCCTGCAGCTAGACAAAACGAAAAGCAGAAGGCACTCATTCAGTCCCTTCTGCTGGACAGCACAAACAATGGCACGGTTTGCCGGTTACTGAAACATATTATCCAGTTTTGAGAGAACAATTCTTTCAAACTTTATACAGTCTGGTGGCGATAGCGAAGAGGTCACACCCGTTCCCATCCCGAACACGGAAGTTAAGCTCTTCAGCGCCGATGGTAGTTGGGGGTTTCCCCCTGTGAGAGTAGGACGCTGCCAGGCTTGTTTTAATTTTTAATCACATCGTCGCGGGGTGGAGCAGTCTGGTAGCTCGTCGGGCTCATAACCCGAAGGTCGCAGGTTCAAATCCTGCTCCCGCAATCATTGGTCCGGTAGTTCAGTTGGTTAGAATGCCTGCCTGTCACGCAGGAGGTCGCGGGTTCGAGTCCCGTCCGGACCGCCATTTATAAAAAAGGCTAAGCAAACAAGGGATTCCCTTGTCTTCTTTTTTTATTAAACGATTTAGGCTATACTAGAATAAATACACTACCTTAGGATGGAATGAATCCTAAGGTTTTTTTACGATTGAAGGAATAAGGGAATGACAAATAAGATTAAGGGAGACTTGGCATGCATTCATTGACTTTTTCCACTAAGAGTGCTGAGCAGACCCAAGCGATAGCAGAAAGGCTGGCTCAGCTTTTACAACCGGGAGATGTCCTGCTGCTGGAAGGGGATTTAGGCGCAGGAAAAACAACCTTCACGAAAGGCCTGGCCAAAGGGCTTGGCGTAAGGCGCACCGTCAATAGCCCCACATTTACTATTATTAAAGAATATATGGGCAGGATGCCGCTTTATCATATGGATGTTTATCGAGTGCAGGACGGGGGAGAAGATCTTGGCTTTGATGAATATTTCTACGGAGAAGGCGTATGTGTAGTGGAATGGGCTCATTTAATTGAGGAACAGCTTCCGGCAGAATATTTAAAGGTCGTGCTATTACATAAAGGAAATGATGAGCGGCAGGTGGAATTAAAGCCTGTCGGTAGCAGATATGAACTTATGAGTAAGGAGTTAGTAAAATGAAGACTTTGGCGATTGATACCTCTACTTATACATTAGGGGCAGCGGTTTTGGATGGGGAGCAAACAATTGGAGAATATATAACAAACTTAAAGAAAAATCACTCATTAAGAGCCATGCCAGCTATCGATTTGCTTCTGAAGGAGTGTGAATTAAAGCCAGCGGATCTTGATAAGATCGTCGTTGCCAAAGGTCCGGGATCGTATACAGGCGTGCGGATTGGTGTGACGATTGCGAAAACATTGGCCTGGTCGCTAGGGATTCCTTTATCCGGCATTTCCAGCCTGGCGGCGTTAGCGGCTTCCGCCAAGTTGTACCCTTCTTATATCAGTCCTTTGTTTGATGCGAGAAGAGGAAGGGTCTACACAGGCTTATACCGTTTTGAAAACGGGCAATTGATCACCGTGAAAAACGATCAAAATTTACTGCTTGCAGACTGGTGTCAAGAGCTGAAAGCAATCAAAGAACCGGTGCTGTTTGCAGGCAAAGATGTGACCCTGCATGAAGCAGCCATAAAACAAATCATGGGAGAACAGGCCGTTATAGGCGATAGGAGTATGTATGATTCCCGTCCTTCAGAATTAGGCAGATTAGGCATGAACGCTCCTGCGGAAGATGTCCATGCGTTTGTTCCTAATTATATTCGTCTCGCTGAAGCGGAAGCCAAGTGGCTGGAAGCGCAAGAAGGGCAAGATCAGCACAATGGATAATCTGCGCATTCGCACGATGACGACAAAGGATATTGAAAAAGTATATGAAATCGAGCAGAGCAGCTTTTCTATCCCGTGGACAAAAGATACCTTTTACAATGAGATGGAAAAAAATGCGTTTGCTTTGTACCATGTGGCAGAATGGAAAGGGCAATTAATCGGCTATTGCGGCATGTGGCTTGTATTGGATGAGTCCCAGATAACGAATATTGCGGTATTGCCGGATTTTAGAGGAAAAGGGTTTGGTGAAAAGCTGCTTGTGCATGTAATGAAGACGGCACGGGAAAAAGGGGCGGCCACGATGTCGCTGGAAGTTCGAATAAGTAATAAGCCAGCTCAAAGCCTGTATAAAAAATTAGGCTTTCAGCCGGGCGGCATTCGAAAAAATTACTATTCTGATAATCAGGAAGACGCATTAGTAATGTGGGTGAGGTTATGATGAAAAAAGATATGTATATATTGGGATTGGAAACAAGCTGCGATGAAACCGCAGCAGCCATATTGAAAAACGGCAGAGAAATTGTTGCAAATGTCGTTTCATCGCAAATTGAAAGCCACAAGCGATTTGGCGGTGTCGTGCCTGAGGTGGCGTCCCGTCATCACGTTGAGGAAATAACTTTCGTTTTAGAAGAAACCTTCAAACAAGCAGGGATGTCTGCCAGCGATTTAGATGCCATCGCCGTGACGAAAGGCCCCGGCTTAGTCGGATCACTTTTGATTGGTGTGAATGCCGCAAAAGCGATGGCTTTTGCCCATGGTCTTCCTCTTGTAGGGGTGCATCATATTGCAGGCCATATCTATGCCAATCGCATTGTGAAGGAGATGGCCTTTCCTTTGCTGTCTCTTGTTGTATCAGGCGGGCATACGGAGCTGGTGCTAATGAGAGAACATGGCTCGTTTGAAGTAATCGGAGAGACGAGAGATGATGCCGCAGGTGAAGCTTATGATAAGGTGGCCCGCACCTTAGACCTGCCTTATCCGGGCGGCCCTCATATAGATCGGCTGGCTAAGGAAGGGGAGGCAACCATTCCTTTTCCAAGAGCATGGCTGGAGGAAGAATCCTATGATTTCAGCTTTAGCGGGCTAAAGTCTGCGGTCATTAACACACTTCATAATGCCAACCAGCGCGGAGAAGTATTTAAGAAGGAAGACGTGGCAGCAAGTTTCCAACAAAGCGTAATTGAAGTGCTGACGGTGAAGACAATGAGGGCGGCGCAGCAATTCCAAGTGAAGCAAGTGCTGCTGTCGGGGGGAGTAGCAGCTAACCAGGGCTTAAGAAAGGCACTTGAAGAGCAGTTTGCGGATCATCCGGATATGGAATTAATCATTCCTCCGCTGCAGCTATGTACAGACAATGCAGCCATGATCGCTGCGGCCGGCACTGTCCTGTTTGAAAAGGGGAAGCGAGATGGCCTTGATATGAACGGTTATCCAGGATTAGATATTGAACAATTTTGATCGGTGAAAGCGGGTTTCTGATAGGTCGGTGTATCGGCTTGGAGAAACCCGCTTCTTGATTTGGAGAGAGAAAATCCCGGAGGAAGACAGATGCTTCGCTTTCAGCATGTGCACAACTTGTGAATAAATTGTGCATTAACGCAAATACCCTGTTGAAAAAAGGGGGATAAGCTTTATTTGACTATGTGAGTAATGTGGATAAAATTGCGCGTCTTTGTGGATAAAGTGGATAAGTTTGTTTATAGCTATGAAATCAAGGAGTATATTGGGGATGAAAATGTGGATAAAAAGCGCAGAAACAACTTAAGTTTCTACGCGTATAGCCCGCTAATTTTGCAGCTGCTCCCACTCTTCCATTAATTGTTCTACTTCCTTTTGATGGTTTTCCAATTCTTCGTTGAGCTGGAAGGATTTTTCGTGGTCTTGAAAGATTTCTGGCTGGCAAAGCAGTTCCTGCGCTTTTGCAATGGCAGATTCAAGGTCGTCTATTTTTTGCTCGATTTCCTCTATTCTCCGCCGTCTTTGCCGTTCCGCTCTCTTTTGCTCTTTTTCTATATAGTAATTGGAAGCATCAGATGTCGCAGCTTCTTTCTTCGCTGAATCATCCGTGCCGCCGTTGTATTCCGCCAGTTCCTGCTGTCTTTGCTTTTTCTCCACATAATAATCATAGTCTCCAAGGTATTCTGTGAAGCCGTCAGCTTGTAATTCCAATACTTTAGAAGCGAGGCGATTGATGAAGTAACGGTCATGAGAGACAAATAATATCGTGCCCGGATAATCAATTAAGGCGTTTTCCAATATTTCTTTGCTGTCTAAGTCAAGATGGTTGGTCGGCTCGTCCAGAATGAGGAGGTTAGCCTTCTGCATCATCAGCTTCGCGAGGGAGAGACGGGCCTTTTCACCGCCGCTTAAAGCGGAGACGGGCTTTAATACATCATCGCCTGAAAAAAGAAAATTGCCTAGAATGGTGCGGATCTTCTTTTCAGGCATTGTAGGATAGTCATCCCACAGTTCATGCAAAACGGTTTTATTCGATGACAGGTTGGCTTGTTCTTGATCGTAATAGCCGATAGATATATTGGTTCCTAACGTAAATTGGCCGTCCAGCGGCTTTAGGCGGTTCACAATAGTTTTTAGGAAGGTTGATTTCCCGGCGCCGTTTGGACCGACAATGGCTACGCTTTCCTGTCTTGTAATAAACGCATTTAATTGCTCAGCAATGGGGTTATTTGGATACCCGATTGTGAGGTCATTGACTTTCAATACCTCGTAGCCGCTTTGTTTTTCTATATCGAAAGCGAATTGGGCAGATTTCTCATCGCCATCGGGGCGTTCCATCCGTTCCATGCGCTGCAGCTGCTTACGGCGGCTTTGGGCCCGCTTCGTCGTGGAAGCACGGGCAATATTGCGCTGAATGAAATCTTCCAGCTTGGTCACTTGCTCCTGCTGCTTTTCGAATTGTTTCATCTCTTTTTCAAATTGCTCCTGTTTTTGGACTAAATATTGGCTGTAGTTGCCGTGATATTTTTTGATTTTATGCCGGGAGACTTCATACACTTGTGTGACGACTTTGTCCAGAAAATAACGGTCATGAGAGACGATCACAATTGCGCCGCTGTAGTTTTGCAAATATTGCTCAAGCCAAGCAAGGGTACGGATGTCTAAATGGTTGGTCGGCTCGTCCAAAATCAAAATATCCGGCTTCGTTAACAGCAGCTTTCCTAAAGCCAGCCGGGTTTTCTGACCGCCGCTTAATGTGGAGATTTTTGCAGAATCCTCATAATCATGAAAGTTTAAGCCATGCAGAACCGAACGGATATCGGCTTCGTACTGATAGCCGCCAAGCTCTTTAAACTTATTTTGCAGCAGGTCATACTCGGCCATTATTTTATTATAGCGAGCGGTATTTTCATATATAGCAGGGTCCGCCATTTGGGCTTCAAGCTGGCGAAGGGATTGTTCCATTTTCTGCAAGTGAGAAAAAACCGTCAGCATTTCTTCCCGAATGGACAAGTCGGATTCCAGACCGGTATTTTGAGCTAAATACCCGATGGAGACATCCTTCGGTTTCATTATTTCTCCGGAATCGTAAGACAATTGGCCGGCAATGATTTTTAACAGAGTGGATTTCCCGGCACCGTTTCTGCCGACAAGAGCGATCCGGTCTTTTGTTTGTACTTCCAACTTTATATTAGATAAAATAAGTTCAGCGCCGAAGTGTTTTGTAAGCTGTTGAACTTGTAGCAAAATCATCCTATTCACCTCTTTTTCAGTGTATCCCATTCTACAGACAGGGGCAATTGTCTAAGAGCAAGAAGGTGAGGTTGTGAAAAGACAGACAAAGTTAAAAGACAAGAACCATAAAATATTGTATGATGAAACAAGAGAGAAACAGAATGGAAGCGTTAACAAAGTGTTGTTAGTAAAGGGGGATAGATAATGAGTCAGGATACAATGAAAATTCCGCAGGCCACAGCCAAGCGTTTGCCGCTGTATTATCGTTTTATTCAAAACCTGCATGCTTCCGGCAAACAGCGGGTATCTTCGGCGGAATTAAGTGAAGCCGTGAAGGTAGATTCCGCTACAATCCGCCGTGATTTTTCTTATTTTGGCGCGCTTGGCAAAAAAGGCTATGGATATAATGTCGGCCATTTGCTCTCCTTTTTTCGAAAAGCATTAGATCAGGATGAAGTAACAAATGTTGCGTTAATTGGAGTTGGCAATCTGGGCACTGCTTTTTTGAATTATAATTTCATGAAGAACAATAATACAAAAATTAAAATGGCGTTTGATGTCGATCCAGAGAAAGTCGGAACCTCGATTGGAGAAGTGCCCATTTATCATTTAGATGAATTGGAAAAGCAGCTGACATCAGCGAGTGTGCAAGTAGCGATTTTGACCGTACCTTCATCCGCAGCCCAGAGTATAACGGACAGGCTGGCGGCCTCTAACATTAAGGGCTTGCTTAACTTTACACCTGCAAGGTTAAGTGTGCCGGCCGCTATTCGTGTGCATCATATTGATCTGGCGGTTGAATTGCAATCGTTAGTCTACTTTTTAAAAAATTATTCGGACTCGCCGGAAGAAAAGTCACAATAGCATTATGGAGGAAAATGGGCTATGATGAAGGAAGGGAGGTGCTCGAACGATGCCAATGGTAGGTATAGGCAGCATTATATTGATTGCAATAGCTGCATTATTAATATTCGGACCGAAAAAACTTCCTGAACTTGGACGTGCAGCTGGAGACACACTGAAAGAATTTAAGCATGCGACTAGAGGACTGGCTGATGACAAGTCAGCGGGCCCTAAAGATCCTCAGTAATGTAAGGATGAATGAACATGAGTCGACAAGACATGACGATAGCTGAACACATTGGTGAACTGAGAAAACGGCTCATACTAGTAGTCGCTTTCTTCTTCTTTGCTATGGTTGCCGGATTTTTCCTGGCTGAACCGCTTATTCGTTATTTGCAGCATGCTGACGAAGCAAAAGAATTAACGATGAATGCATTTCGGGTAACCGATCCGTTAAAGATTTATTTTCAAGTGGCTTTCGTGATTGGCGTTATTCTGACCTCGCCAGTGATTCTTTATCAGCTGTGGGCATTCATCAGTCCGGGACTGCTTGATAAAGAGAGAAAGGTCACATTAAGCTACATCCCCATATCTGTATTGCTTTTTCTAGCAGGACTCTCGTTCTCGTACTTCATTTTATTTCCTTACATTATTCATTTCATGGTGAATCTATCAGGGGAATTGAACATTGAACAAGTGATCGGGATTAATGAATATTTTCAGTTTCTGTTTCAAATCACCATTCCTTTTGGTTTTCTTTTTCAATTGCCGGTTGTGACGCTGTTCTTTACAAGACTGGGTCTGATCACACCTCTGTTTCTTTCGAAGATCCGCCGCTACGCTTATTTTGCGCTGCTGGTCATCGCCGCTCTGATTACGCCGCCAGATGTCATGTCGCATTTAATGGTGACTGTTCCGCTGTTCATTCTTTATGAAATCAGCATCTGGATTTCGAAAATTGGCTATAAGAAAGCCCAAGCGGCAGAACGGGAAGCAGAAATACATCAATAAAAGGCTGCCCATAGAAGAGCTGTCCCCATGTTGGCAAAAGGGGCAGCCCTCAGTGGAGCAGCCTTATTTTTTTGGTTTATTTTTGAAACGAAAATGCATAAAGACTAATCGAATGCCTGTACCGATATCCATTGTTGCCAATAAAATAAACAAATAAGCAAAGAAGCCAAAATCGCCGTTTGAATTAACATTTTCAACGGCGAGGTAAGTAAATAAAACGCCGGCAAGCAAATAAAAGATCCCGGTTTTAAGTGGTGACTGAGTCATGAAATTCCTCCAAACTAAATACCGCTTCAGCTGCGGTTACTAAAAAAGCAAGTTGATGAAGCTAGGCAGCTGTCCCGATTCTCTCATCATCCTTTCTATATCATCCTTCAAAACGTATTGCATCAAGACGACCAGTGAATTCATAGATACGTGAGCAAAGATGGGAACAATCAGCCTTTTGGTTTTTACATAAAGAAAAGAAAAGGTAAAGCCCATCGCAGTGTACAATATCACATGTTCAAAATCCATATGAGCAAGCGAGAAAACTAAAGAGCTGATCAGTGCGGACACACTAAATGAAAACTTCTCATAAAGACTCCCAAATAAGATTTTGCGAAATACAATCTCTTCCAGGATGGGTCCGATTAATCCTACTGCAATCATGGTCGCCGGTACCATTTCTATGACCTTAATAATGGTTTTCGTATTTTCTGACCCTGGTTTAATACCGATTAACGATTCAACGCCAACAGCGACAATTTGAGCGGCAAATGCCAGAAACACACCGGAAACAGCCCAGAATACAGAAAGGCTTACAGATAAAGGTTCCATTCTTTCCAGGCGGTTGTGGCGAGTTTTCCGCAAAATAAATAGAATAATCAGGAGAGCCGCAGAGAAGCTGATGACAATCCAGACGCCGGGAACGAGTGCCTTCATTCTTTGCGCTTCCACGCCAAAGGCAACTCCGGCCTTATATACGAGCGGGCCGGCAATGATGCCCGACAGCTGCATCACAAGGTAAACGATGAGTATGTAGATGTATTCTTTTCTCAACTGATAGGTGCTCCTTTATCCAAAAGTCATTTAAGGACATTTTACTAATAAAAAGACAGGGATTCAAACGGTAGGATTGAAAGCTTCATGCGGCTCGAAGGAATCTTAGAAAAAATGATGCTTCACTCTTGCAAAAGCTTCGCTTATTCATTATTATAATAAATGTGTTAGCACTCGAAGCGATAGAGTGCTAATGTATAAAAGATTACATATATTATGAGGAGGTTGTTTCACTTGTTAAAACCACTAGGTGATCGCGTTGTCATTGAGCTAGTAGAATCTGAAGAGAAAACAGCTAGCGGAATTGTATTACCAGATTCAGCAAAGGAAAAACCACAAGAAGGCAAGGTTGTAGCGGTTGGTACAGGCCGTGTTCTTGACAGTGGTGAGCGCGTGGCTCCTGAAGTAGCTGTTGGCGACCGTATTATTTTCTCTAAATATGCTGGTACAGAAGTGAAATACCAAGGCAATGAATACTTACTCCTTCGTGAAAGCGATATTCTAGCTATCATCGGAGAATAATGAACGATAAACATAGCAAGAACGATTAATCAATAATTAAGGAGGTTTTTCATAATGGCAAAAGAAATCAAATTTAGCGAAGACGCACGCCGCGCAATGCTTAACGGGGTAGACCAATTAGCAAATGCAGTGAAAGTAACTCTTGGACCAAAAGGACGCAATGTGGTGCTTGAGAAGAAATTCGGCTCTCCTTTAATCACAAATGACGGTGTAACCATCGCCAAAGAAATCGAGCTTGAAGATGCATTCGAAAACATGGGTGCGAAGCTTGTAGCAGAAGTCGCAAGCAAAACGAACGACGTAGCCGGTGACGGTACGACAACAGCTACTGTTCTAGCACAAGCGATGATTCGCGAAGGCTTGAAAAACGTGACAGCTGGCGCCAACCCAGTGGGCGTTCGCAAAGGAATGGATAAAGCCGTTCAAGCGGCAGTGGAAGCGCTGAAAGAAATTTCCAAACCAATTGAAGGAAAAGATTCCATCGCTCAAGTGGCAGCGATCTCTTCTGCTGACGAAGAAGTAGGTCAATTAATCGCTGAAGCTATGGAGCGCGTGGGCAACGATGGAGTCATTACAATCGAAGAATCTAAAGGCTTCACAACGGAGCTGGATGTGGTTGAAGGTATGCAATTCGACCGCGGCTATGCTTCTCCTTACATGATCACGGATTCTGATAAAATGGAAGCCGTTCTTGAAAACCCATATATCTTAATCACAGACAAGAAAATCACAAGCATCCAGGAAGTTCTTCCTGTCCTAGAGCAAGTGGTTCAACAATCTAAACCGCTTCTATTGATCGCTGAAGACGTGGAAGGTGAAGCGCTGGCTACATTAGTAGTGAACAAACTTCGCGGAACCTTCAATGCCGTAGCGGTGAAAGCTCCTGGATTCGGTGACCGCCGCAAAGCAATGCTTGAAGACATCGCTGTTCTAACTGGCGGTGAAGTAATCACTGAAGATTTAGGATTGGATCTTAAATCCGCTAACATTTCTCAACTAGGACGCGCAGCGAAAGTAGTGGTTACGAAAGAAAACACAACAATCGTGGAAGGCGCTGGCGATTCTTCTCAAATCGAAGCGCGTGTGAACCAAATCCGCGCTCAATTAGAAGAAACTACTTCTGAGTTTGACCGTGAGAAATTACAAGAGCGCTTAGCTAAATTAGCTGGCGGTGTAGCTGTGATCAAGGTTGGAGCGGCTACAGAAACGGAACTGAAAGAACGCAAGCTTCGCATTGAAGATGCCTTGAACGCCACTCGTGCGGCTGTTGAAGAAGGAATCGTATCCGGCGGCGGTACTGCACTAGTGAACGTATACAACAAAGTATCTGAAATCCAAGCAGAAGGCGACATTGCAACTGGTGTGAACATCGTTCTTCGCGCATTAGAAGAACCAATTCGCCAAATCGCCATCAACGCTGGACTTGAAGGCTCTGTCATCGTTGAACGCCTAAAACGCGAAGAAATCGGCATTGGCTTCAACGCAGCAACTGGCGAATGGGTCAACATGATCGAAACAGGCATCGTCGACCCAACGAAAGTAACACGTTCTGCTCTCCAAAACGCCGCATCCGTTGCTTCCATGTTCCTAACTACAGAAGCCGTAGTGGCTGACAAGCCAGAAGAAAACGCTGGCGGCGGAATGCCTGACATGGGCGGAATGGGCGGAATGGGCGGCATGATGTAATTCAGCCTGTTCCCCCCTTGATATCAAAGGAGTTTTTGAATAACTCCTTTGATAGGGTGACAAAATCATAAATTTTGATTTTGATGAAATGAGGTCATTCATCGCATGTTTTGTTGCGGTGGAGGCCTCTTTTTCATTTTTTTTGTAACATGTGAATAAATGTCGCCGTCAAGATGAAATGGTTCTTACGCAATTTTGGTGAACAAGCCTGAGTATATGTATAGTTACTTTCCATTGTTATTTCGATATATCATTAGGGCTGATACAGTACACGCTTTTCCAGTAAATCAGGATTCGCCCGTCCATACATCATGCGTTTGGAAATTTGAGTCGATTGATGTGTCCTTCTAGTAGACCGTTGTGAAATGGCATCGTCAACGCATTCTTTACAGCACTTAAGTCTTTGCGAATCCCTTTGCTGTGGGAATGGAGCGGTGAATGCTTATTAGACAATTGAGCGGTCATCCAATCAAGAAACGCCGAAAGGTCACGCATTTTAAAGAAGGTTCAATACTGTTGAATGATGTCCGCTGCTTGGACTAAACAAGGAAACTTTGTTTGACAATGTTTCAAAATGGCTCTCTTTCTTTCAGTCAACGCATCAGAACCTGCCCACAGATAGTTGGCCACTTGCTTTCTTGTGACACATTGTTTTATTCCTGCTGGGAACCGTTGCTTTTTATTTGCTCTGTAAGGCTCTAAAAAACGCCTCACGGCAGAAGCACTTCCTCTATATCCTTGTGAATGTAGCTTTCGAATGATTTGATTGGTCGTAAAATGCTGTTTATTATAAGCTATAATCGCTTCGTAATAAGGTTGGAGCTTGAATTGTGTGGGCTTTCTTCTACGTTGTGTTTTCGCAGGAGATGTTTGCTGATCCAAATATTTATAAATGATACCACGAGCGAGTTGATATTTTTTCGCTAAATGGGTCACACGCACCCCTTCTTGATAATCAGCTTGTATTTGTTCGATTCATTTCCATTTTTCTTCATCAACTGGTTGGGGAGATGATTCGTTCTCCTTCTTGATTTTTGTACCTTCGTGCCATTCAATAGTCGAAGGAATATGACGTTCCAACCACTTTTCTAAATCCTCTCGTGCATTTTTCATCAAATGCCAACGCTCGCTTACTTGTTGAATTTTTGGATTGGCTTTTTCAATGGCTTCTCGGTACGTAATCGACCCATCTCGACTGACAAATTGAATTTGCGAATGTTGTTTGAGCCACTATGTCACTGTTTCACCTGTACGATCGGACAAAATCGCAAGAAGTTAATGTGTGATAAGGTCACAAATCAATGTGCCGTAGGCATGACCTTTTCGAAACGAAAATCGTCGATACCCACCGCAGAAGGAATAGAGACAGGAGTCGGGGTAGCTCGAATCAGTCGTAGAAATGTATCATGGCTCATCTTAGGCAGAAAAGAGATAGCGAGTTTTTCCGCTTGTAGACAGATCATGGAAAAAGCGAGTGTTCTGAGAAGTTGTTGAAGTCGTTCTGTCCGTCTAGCATAAGGCTTCAGCCAAGGAAAACGCTCTGTAAAAATACGTTGCGTACAATCGTTTTCATCACAGAACCATTTGCGTGAAACAAAATGAATAGCTGTATGTTGGGAACCAAAAGGTAAATCATATAAAAAACGCGTATACCGACTATGCAAGTGTAGGCTTTTCGTTCCGCATGATGGACAATACGCATGGTTCGTCGTCATTTGAAGGAGGAGAATCGTCTCTTTTTCTTTCTTTAGAAGCAAGTGAGCTTGTAACTGTTTTTCAGGAGTTAGCCAAGGTATCATCATAAGAATTCACCCTTTTCTTTTTCTATACCCGAAAAACAATCAGCTAAAGACTTCACCAAAATTGCGTAAGAACCTTTTTATTCTAGCGGTTACAGTAATGAGCATTCATTGGCAAGCGCAGCATTTTTAATTTCCTAACATTACATTTTTTGGTTGTTAAATACAGACAGTAGCGTTAAAAGAAATAGAAGATATGTTAACGGCTATGGTTAACAATATATAAAATATTATATTGGGGTTTTTTATCAAGGTTAACAATTTGAAAATATAACATTTTACTCAAAAACCCCCTAATGAATTGGGGAGTACCTCTTTTATAATGGATTGTCAACACTAAATCAGACAACTTTTTTAAGGGGAAACCGTTTATATTTGAGGGTAAGGTGCTCAAGGCGTTCAAATTTCATCATGGCAAGCCCTTTCATATTTAGAGAGCGGCCCATCTAAAAGGCCGCCAGAGATTCATTAATGATAGCTTGTTTTATTTTTCCATTCTTGTCCAGCTGTATCATTTGTTTTTGAACTCAGCTGTAAATATACGGGGGTCTCCATTTGTCATGTTTGAAGCTCCTCGTCTGTTTTAATTCAAGTGTACTTAAGCTGAATTTTTCTTTCTAGATAAGTGTAGACGCTCCAAATATTTATTTTTGTGTAGAATGCAGATTAAAGAAAAATATTTAATCTGCATTTTTGATAATATGAAGACAAATAATTAACTACTAACTAAGAGATTATCTGAACCTACTTGTTTTTCCCACATTCGTTGATAGGTACCTTTTTTTGAAAGTAAGTCACTATGCTTTCCTACTTCAATAATTTGACCTTGTTCTAATACAACGATAATGTCAGCATCAATTGTATTAATTAAACGATGGGTGATAATTATACGAGTAGTATTAGACTCATTGAAATAAGTATCAATTTGATTTTCAGTCAATGTATCTAAATTACTAGTAGCTTCATCCAAAATAACAAT
This sequence comes from Bacillus xiapuensis, assembly GCF_002797355.1. Classification (GTDB taxonomy): domain Bacteria; phylum Bacillota; class Bacilli; order Bacillales; family Domibacillaceae; genus Bacillus_CE; species Bacillus_CE xiapuensis. Next base: position 218,557 of record NZ_KZ454939.1, read on the forward strand.
AGAAGGGTTGTTTACGATAGCTCTAGCTATTGCTAACCTTTGACGCTGTCCACCTGATAACATATCTCCATTCTCTCCAATAATTGTTTCATATCCCATTGGCATTTGAAGAATATCATCGTGAAGTCTAACTTTTTTTGCAGCTTCTACGATTTCTTCGTTAGAGAACTTTCTAAAACCAGAAATATTATTAGCTATAGTATCATTAAATAAAAAACTTTCTTGTAGAACGACTCCTAACTTTCTTCTTAACTGATAAATATTTAGGCTATTTAAATTATCATTACCAATGTATACTGTGCCAGAGGTTGGTTTATATAATCCTAGGATTATTCTAGAAAGTGTAGTTTTTCCGCTACCTGTGCGACCTACTAATGCAACCTTACTTCCACATGGGATTTTTAAGTTAATATTTTGTAAGACTGGTTTACTTTGGTTATGAGAAAAGGTTACATTTTCTAAAATGATATCCCTTTTGTCAAGGTCATCTGGTAAAGGCTCATGGTTAAATTCTTCGGCAGGAGTTTCCATAACATCTTGAATACGTTCAAATACATCTCCTACTAATTGAAACTGTTGAATACTGTTTATTATAGAGGTTACCGGTAATAAAAATGCTGTACCTAAGCTACTAAACCCCAATAATCCTCCCAAAGATAAATTGCCTTTAGAAACTTCTCCGATGCCAAACAATAGAAGTAATAGTGGAGCGCAAAATCTAATGCTTACGCTAACGCTTTCTAATATTGCATCTAAAGTATATCTTTTCTTAAACATATTAATTTGCTTATCATAGTACCTAGACCACTTATTCATAATTGAATGATCTAATCCATTTGATTTTATAAAACTTATGGATCTTAAAGATTCAATCAAAAAGCTTTGAGTAGTAGTCTGGGCAGACAGGTCCCCTCTAATCAACTCTTTGATTTTAGGAATAAATATGACCATAAAGATAAATTGAAAGGTGGCTAATCCAATGGCAAATAAAGCCAACTTTACTGATTGAGAAAGCATTGCTACAAAAAACGTTACTAAAGTGATAATATCAAGTACTATAGATGTCCCGCTTCTCGCAAGCATTTCTCTTATCATAGCAATATTACTCACTCTCATTGCTATGTCTCCAACTGTTCGATTTTCAAAAAAACTCAACGGAAGTTTTAGTAAATGCTCCATAAAATCGGTAGATATATCTCTGCTAATTTGTGCCTGTAACATTATTGAAAAATGGCTTCGTATAAACATTAGAATGCTTAATATTACAAGGCCTAGGAGGGTACATATCCCTACTGTAGACAAATCAGTGTAAGAGTCTTCTATAAATATATCATCGACAAGATACTTGATTACGAAGGCTACTAACAAAGATAAGGCTTGTGCGATAAGAGAGAAAATTAGAATCATAGTAACGATAGACTTACATTTTGAGATATATCTATAGTAATATTCTAGAGTTGATGGAGGTGACATCTCCTTTAACTTATTTGTAGGTTTAAAGGTAAGAATGACATTACTAAAGTGCTGCTTAAATTCATCTATGTTCATTTTGATTCTTCCCATATTGGGATCAAGAATAAAGAATTGTTGGCCATTAAACTTCTCTAGTACTACAAAATGATGATTATCCCAGAATAATATGCAAGGAGTGTATGGAGTTGTATTTTTTATAAACGCTTCTGCATCAACTTGAAAAACTTTACAATCCATGCCGTAATGATTAGCTACTTCTTTTAATTTTTTAATTGACACCCCATTTCTTTGAGCTCCACATTGTTCGCTTATTTTATTCAATGAGACTTTACAGTTATAAAAGCTTAATATCATAGATAAACAAGCTGGCCCACATTCATGTTGGCCCATTTGTCTTATCAAAGGCACTCTTTTCATAGTATCACTCCTAAAAAATGAGCCCTATACTTAGGGGCTCATTTTTCAATTTTTAAATATCCAGTTCGATAGGTGACTGTAACTTTAGTACAGAAGGAATCTTATTGGGTTCATAAATTTTTAATAATCCAAGCCCTATTCCTGCTAATCCCATCATCAAAGACGGGGATTCGTTTTGTTTTTCGAAGCCACTAATCCAACCTCGATTCTTAATATCATGTAGAATCATTTGGCTTAGTTCACTTGTTTTTTCTAATAAACTTTCACAATAATCGATCCCTGACATAAGAATATCTAGGTTACCTAAATCACCATGACAAAGTGAATGATTGTTGCCAAATCCATTTTTACAAGTTGTATCCACAGCAATTAAGGCTTCTTCTTTAATTTCTCTTTTCATGTTTATATCTTCAATTAAAGGCATTAGAAGAAAGCGACTTAACCCAATACCTGCTGCACCATTGCACCAAGCTACAAAATCCTCATTTCGTGATTGTCCACTCTCTAGTTTTAAATCTGCCCAGTTCTTCTTTTCAGGAATATAAAGAGTTTTTTCATAATCCAATCCTTGATCTGCAGCATTTTTATATTTGACCTTACCAGTCACTTTATATATTTCGTATAGAGACCAAACAATCCCTGAAGCTCCATGTGAAAAACCAGATGATGGAACTGGGTTGGCTTCAACCTTCCAACCTATCCCTCTCTCCATAGGTATTGCATTCATTATTAAGCGCTCTCCACATAAATCAATGAGATCCAATAGTTTAGGTTCTTGTAGGCGTTTATAGAGATTAAGAAGCACAATTGCACATCCAGAAACTCCAGTTAAGATATCATTGTTCTTATCTATTGGTATAAGATTTCTAAGTTTTTCTTCACACCCTAAGAAAGCATTCATAATTAAAGAGTTATCTTTCCACAAAGCAGAAAGGTGATCTAATAAATAAAGAGATGAACCTATTCCACCAAAGGCACCCAAATCTTGCAAGGTAGGTAAGTTACTTAATATTGGAACCAGTGCTTCTTGCGCAATTTTTGTGTATTTTTCCTTTTTAGAAATGTAGCCTAAATAAGCAAAAAACAACGATATTCCACCAATACCTTCATACAAGGTACTGTTAGTTGGGGAAATTTTAAATTGATCTTCCCTTTTATTATCTACAAAAGATCCAATCCATGATATATCTGTTTGTTCTCCTTGTTTTCCCCTAATTCCTCTCTGATCTAAAAAGTCTGCTATGTTCATTGCTTCTTGTAAAAATTCTATTTCCTTATATGGTTGAGGAGGAGAGACTAAGGAGGTATTTTTTTTGGTTTTGTCTTTCAATACTAGCATAGCTGTCTGAATAAAGGATATTTGCTCTTCACGATCCGTAGGATTTAGCCCGTTAAATTTATTTTGTATGTCATCAAGAGCGTTATTCTTAAAGAAGTTAGGGATTTCATTTCCTCTTGAATCAATGATAGATGTTGAACCGGGATAGCTTAAAAAGTAGGGAATGTCACCTGAATACATATCATATTGTTCACTGTGAACAACAGCTTTTAAATTAGGGTTTAACTTTGTGTCTAACCAAAGTTTGTCCAAAATCATATCTCGATCTAATCCATCACGCATAAAATTAGGATGTAAACTAATTCTTAATAAGTTAGCGTATCGAGATGTTCCTCTTAATATTTGTCGAACCGGAACAACTTTAAATTCTTTTACTTTTTCGTATACTTGATCTCTATTTTCCATTAAGAAGTTATATGTTTCTTTAAATCCCTCTAAAATCGCATCTTCATAGTCTACTACTTTCACATTTTTCCCGTTCAGTAAAGGACGATGATGACTAACTGGGATAGAATAATTCTTTTCAACAATACGTATAGTGTCTTTATTTCTATCTTCGATTACTGTAGTTTTGTGTGGAGATACTTGACCTTCTTGAGCACCTAATCCGCTTAGATCAATACCTTCTAATCCCTGTTTACTTCCTATTTTCCTAGGTAATAACCCAATGCGTAAAACAGACTTTTCTATATGAGTATGTGCACGACTAAGGGCACTATCATCTGTATATGTTGAACTATTGTGCAATAATGATTCAAGATCAATTAGGATTGGGTATTCTCCATTAGCAATCAAATTTTGATGATGAAAATCTACTGCATTAATTGAATAAAGGATAGACAAATAACTTCCGATTCTCCAATAAAAACGTTTAATCTCTTCTTCACTATGACATGTAGAAGGACAAATAAACTCTGTCCATCCATATTCCTTTCTGTCAAGCGTTTTAACTGTTTTTAAGCGATAGCGCAATTCGCTATTTATACTTTTGATGAACCTGTTAAAAACTTGATCTACCTTTAGAGATCTAGGCTTGTAAACTATCTTTAAATTATATTGAAAGTGTAAGATAGTAACCGTCTTTCCTTTGTTATGAGAATCGGATATAGTGCTACCTGTTTCAATCTTAATGACTGGTCCAAGCGGTTTTCCTAAGTTAAACTCCTCTTCTAACAAGGAATTATCACTAAGGATTCTCTGATAAAGGTCACCCACGTTATTAATCCAATAAATTGTTTTCGTAGCCAATAACCGTGCCAACACTACATATTCTGTAAGAAGGGTGGAAGTGTATTCTTTATTGTTTAGATGATTGTTATTATAATATTGGAATCGTTCTTCGGGTGTTTCACCCTTTAAGTGCCCAGACACACGTGCAACATTTAATTCCAAGATAATTGTTCGACTGCATAGTGCAGCAAGAGATTCTGCTAAATTGCGAATTAATGAATCATGAGCTTCCTTCTTAATTAAGCATTTGATTTTTTCAGTAATATTCAATTCATTTAATTTTACATCTAGTCTTCCAATTCCTACTTTGACAAAAGGTTTTACGAAATTAACAAACAAAACATCTTCTAGATCAGGAATTACAACTTCTTCGAACTTGGGCGAATAAATATCATTTAACACGCTCTTCCAATCAATTAAATCACTGTCATCTAAAACTTCAATTTCAGGTGCTGCTAGAAAATTTAACAACAACTCCTCATTCAAATAATGTGTATCAAGTACTTCTTTAAGAGAAATCTCTTTGTCGCTTTCAACAAACTCTTTCCATCTATTAAAGCGTTTTTGGGATAATTCGTCTGTAGTCCTTGTCTTTGGTATAGCCCTTTCTTTTAAGGAAGTTGCACCGTTCCAGTCAATACCAGCTAATGTAGTGGTTTTCATTATTTATTCCTCCACCTTTCCAGTGAAATCCGTTTATGGTTTATTTACCTATAAAGAATAGCAATTTTAATAAGGTATTCATACAAATTTTAGGGAATTTAAAATTAACTTTATACCTAATTATTAAGAAAAATTTATATTATCCATTTTTTTCACTATCATCCATATATTGATGTATTATTATTTCATAATATAAATGGGAGGTTGTTTACATTAATGGATGAGCTTAAAGATAAGAAATTATTAATTGGTGTAACAGGAGCTATTTCTTCTGTAGGTATATCACAGTATCTCTTATATTTTAAAAACTATTTTAAAGAAATTAGAGTGATCATGTCGGATAGTGCGGTTGATCTAATTCCTGCAAATACTGTCTCCTATTTTTGTGATTATGTGTATACAGAGAAAGAATTTATGGAAGATAAAAAATACAATCACATGGAGATTGGAAAATGGGCCGATATTTATTGTGTGTTACCAGCGACTGCTAACACAATAGCGAATGTTGCAAATGGCATGGCTTTAAATTTATTAACTACTACTGTTTTGGCGCATCCTTATCCTACTTTGTTTTTTCCTTCCATGAATGAAGTAATGTGGGAAAAGAAAGCTTTATTAAGGAATTTAAAACAATTAGAATTAGATGGACACTATATTATAGCTTCTCAGACTACTTTGGCTTATGAAGTCTCTTCTGGTGAGAGAAAGTCTAATAGAGTTATTCCTGCACCGGATAGAGCATTAACTGAAGTTTATGAAATATTTAAAAAAAGGAATTGTGGAATGTTTTCTAAAGAGAGCTAATGATTTCATTAGCTCTCTTTAGATTGCTTGTCCCTTCTTCTTTCTCTCTTCGTTGATAATTTGTTCTTTTGGATCGATTAACTTTATTTCTGCTTTATGTTTGTATATTTGATAACCTTTACCGAATTTTGTCAATATAATTTGTGGGTTGCCGCAATTTTCCTCTACTTTCTCTCTAAGAGAATTAATATGTACATATAAACTAGATCTACTTGTCAAATCTGCATAATTAATGAGTTCTTCAGAGCTTACAACTTTACCAAGGTTTAGGTAAAGTAAATATAATATTTTGAATTCTTGAGTTGCTAAAGGGACATATTCTTCTTTTCGCCAGATACAGTGCTTTCCAACATCAAAAAAAGTATAAGGAGCCAGTTCTTCAACAATTTTACGAGGACCTTGAAAATTATTAAACAGTTCTAAAAATGGGGTGAAATATTTATTAGGAGATGCATCAGCAGCTAAAGAGTTCATAATAATTAAAGGACAGCCAATTTTTTGGACAATTTTCACACTTAAGTCAGTTTGTAAACATGTATCAAATACAACAAAGGAAAGCATGTTGTCTCTCGTATAAGCATTTAACTTTTCAATACTATTAACACAATCTGTTTCTATTCCGTAAGGTGTAAATAGGTGCTTTATATAGGCAGAAAAATAGCTGTTTTCAGAACATATAAGTGCTTTTTTCATATTTATCCCTCCTGATTAAATGCATGATTTTGTAAAAATTGTTATATAAATTGATTAATGGGGTATAATATAAGAAAATAAAAAAGGTTGTTTGTCTCTGTAAGAGAAAACAACCTTTTGGCAAAAAAATTTAGCAGATACACTCAGAAGTTACTGTACAAACACCTCCACCGCCAGGAAGTGTCCAAGTACAAGCTGCTTCCATATCTCCAGCACCTACTACTTTATCCATCTGAGCCTCTTCCAATTCACTGAAAGGGTTTCCAGCTGGATTTTTCTCTGCAGAAGCGAATGGATCTTTCCAAGATTGGATCATTTCTTTATTCATTTTTTTCACCTCCTTTTATTTAATGTACCATAAACATAACATAAAGTTACATAAATGTAAGGAATATGAAAAAATATAAATTATAATTAAAATCCATTTCTTAATAGAATTTAATATATGATCCGTTGCTTCTATGGGTTGTTTCTCATATGAGACAGCCTAATTAATATCTCGTTTAGAAAAGCTTCGTAATCCAAACAAAAGAAAAAGCGAAAAAGTAGCAATTAATAGGCAATAGAAAAGAAAGTACGATTCAATAGGTGACTCATCTGCTGGTGACATAGCTAACATAGGTTGTGTCCAAGGATAAAATTGTCCTAAAGGCGTACTGGCTACAATGATAGCTGGAAGTGTAAAAATAATACTAAAAGCTAAGGGTATTCCAAATGTTTTCGCCCTAAGTGAAACGATCAACTGAATAAGAAGTAATGGTAAACAAGCTAGAAATCCTTGAACAATAAATATTATAATTTGAATGAGAGGGAGGTCTCCTTCTAGTCCATTAAAGAATCCAAACGATAGAAAAAATAATAAGACTATTAAGAGAGTAATAGCTACCATAATAGAGGCCATAAAAAATTTTCCCATGAAGATTTTAGATCTTCCAATAGGCAATGTTAAAAGTTGTTTCCATCCCCCACCTATATGCTCTCCTCTGCAAACAAAAGCAGCATATATGCCTACAGCTATAGGTAAAACAAATGGCCCCATAAATATTGCAACTTGCGTCCAAACTTCAACCCATTCGCTATCCCCTGGTTGCATAAACAAATCGTAGTTATTTCTGAAATTGATAAATGCTAGTAGCACACCTACTAATGGTCCTAATATATATAGAATCCATATTTTTGAGCGTTTTAATTTTAATCTTTCAACACTAATAATTTCTTTCATTGTCATCCCTCCTACTAAATATCTCTTCGAGTGAAATGAATTAATCCAATTACGAGCAAAATTATTCCTACAAGCGTATTAATAATGATATAAGCAGACAGGTCACCATTATAGCTGAGTCCTTCATATTGAAGAGAAATTGTAGAAGATTGCACTGGATATGCTAGGGGCATCCATCGAGTAGTAGATCCGGCGGCTAAGAATAGCCCCATCATTGATGATACAGCCCCAATGATAATAGAAAAGGCTTGGTTTTTAAATGTAATTGAAAGCCATAACTGAAAGGACACTATAGGTAAAGTTGTAAACAATATACTGTAACTGTCTCCCAAAATAAGCCATAGAGGTATATCTCCTTCAAATCCAAGAACTTTACCAAGTAACAGTGTACCTATGAAAAAGAAACTGACTGAGAAAGTTAGTCCTAATAAAATCCACAGAAATTTACTTAAATAAATTACGGCTCTTGATACAGGTTGTGAGAGTACTGCTTTCCAAGAATTTGATTGATGTTCAATATTTACAATCATGGATGCAGAAATAGTAGCAACTAATGGGAAACCTAATCCAAACAAAAGGCTGTTATCAAAAAGCAAATATTCCCACAATGAATTTGCTTTAAATAGCTCTGCCTGTTTAACTACATATTCCGAACGGTACGTTAAATTAATGAGTTCATAAGCTAAAACTAATAAAGGCACAAGAAGTAGAACGATAGGCAAGGAAGTGCGCTTTAACTTCAATCCATCCGCCAATAATACACGTTTCATCATAGGCTTGCTCCTTTACCTGTAATGTCTAAAAAGATATCCTCTAATGTTTTTTTCACTTCTTCCAATCGATAGACTGATACGCCTGAGTGAACAAGAATAGAATTAATCTCCGATACAAATTCTGGTTCAGTTTGGGATATCCATAGGGCTTCATTATGAAGTTTTGGGGTTAGACCTTTGCTTTTGAGTATGGAGTTTGCTTCATGTGCATTGTTTACAGCAATTCTTAGCAAAGGTTTTCTTTTTTGTCTTAGCTTTTCTATGGAATCTTGAAATATTAGTTTACCTTCGTTAATAATTCCGACTTGAGTAGCCATCTGGTCAATTTCGCTTAATAAGTGACTAGAGATTAACACACTCATTCCCTGCTTTTTGGGTAGCTCTTTGATTAATTCTCTAATTTCTTGAATGCCCGCAGGGTCTAAGCCATTTGTTGGTTCATCTAATATCAATAAATCTGGATTACTTAATAGAGCAGTAGCGATACCTAATCGCTGTTTCATTCCCAAAGAATATTCTTTCGCTAAACGATTTGATACTTTATTTAGACGTACTACTTCAAGTACTTCATGAACACGTTTCTCTGGTAGCCCTCTTAAGCGGCGTACTGTTTCTAAATTTTCAAACCCTGTCAGGTTCCCATAGTAGGATGGTGATTCAACGAGTGAGCCAACCCGCTGGAGGATTCCGATTCGATTTTGCTTGAGGTCTTGTCCAAATATCTGGATAAAGCCCTTTGTTGGTTTAATTAATCCTAAAAGCATTCGAATAGTGGTAGTTTTTCCAGCTCCGTTGGGTCCTAAAAATCCATAAATTTCTCCTCTTTGCATGTTTAAATTAATACCATCCACAGATGTGTTTTTTTTATACTTTTTTGTCAGATTATTTGTTGATATCACTAAATCTTTCATTCTGATCACCTCAACTTTATCTTAGACAAAATTCGCTAAACACAGGGGAAACATTTCCTTAACATTTCCTTAACAGCTATAAGAGTTAAGAAAATTTTCATAACTGTGAATGCCGGTGTTAAAATCCTCAATAATAACGGTTTAAATTTCCCCAGTTATCACAGATAATCTATTTCGATTAGAGATAGATTGGAAGTGTAGAATTGACGTTATTGTTGGAGGATTTTTTGATGATTCGAGAATTGAAACAGAAAGGCTGGATCATAAGTGCTTTTGCCAAGGAAACTGGATTTGATCGGAAAACGGTGAGGAATTATATTAATGCTGAAAGCTCACCTCAGTCAAAGCCGCGTGCTCAGCGACCAAGCAAGCTAGATCCATACAAAACTTATTTGTTGGAGCGTATCAAAGAAGGCACGACCAACTGTGCTGTACTGATTGGTTTTGGTTTAGAAGCCCTCACCAAAGGCTATCATGTATTATTTATGACGGCTGATGACTTAGGTGACCAATGCCACAAAGCCGCTAAAAAAGAACGATGCATTACTTAATCAATCGTCTCTGTATACCAGACTTAATTATTCTGGATGAGGTCGGCTATTTTCCGTTTGATGCTTTAACAGCTAATCTATTCTTTCAAGTGGTTTCAAAGCGTTATGAAAAAGGTGCGATGATTATTACATCGAATAAATCCTATGTGGAATGGGGAAAAACTTTCGGTGATGATGTATTGGCGACGGGAATTCTAGACCGTCTCCTCCATCATTCCGTTACGTTTAATATTAAAGGAGATTCATATCGCATGGAGGAGAAGAAAAAAGCTGGGATCTTCCCAACTCCTCCAGCAATAGAATCGAAAAAGTGAGGATTTTTATTTCGGCATTTTTGGGGAATTTTGCGCCGGTATTGACAATAACATCAAATATTAATGGTTTTTCCCACGCCTGTTGATTAACCAAATTTAGACAGACTTCTCCTGCTCTGATCAAAATAGTGATACAGAAATAAGACCATTCGATCCCACCACTGTAAGGGTAATGCGCCTGTCAAAAGCATGCGCTGAAAAGCCACTGACGACAGGTTCGGTTTGGAAATGGAGGATTTTGTCTGTTTATATAACCAATGAAGCAGAACATAGGCAATGAAGGCGGCGAAAAGCTGATTAAACACCGCATTTTCGGTCGTACCAAATAAAACAGGCACATTTAAATTTTGCTTGATCCAGCGAAAAAAGGTTTCAATGCCCCAGCGCGCTTTGTACATGTTGGCGATTTCCTCTGCCGACACATGACGTAAGCTGGTCACGACACGAACTTCTCGTCCTTCGTCATCTTTAAAAAACACCACTCGATGACGTTTTTCCGAACGAGATTGAACGGAACCAAGTAAACAAGTGATATCGTGCGTCACGTTTGAGTCCTTTTGTGGCAGGCGTTGTAAGGATTTTTTATGAGATAACTCTACGTTCTCTTTCATCCGAATCACGAAATCTTGTCCTTCTTCGAGAAAGCGATCAATCCGTTGAATGTTAAAATAGGCACGGTCTTCTACTAAAATGAAGCGAGAATCGGCAAGTTGTTCACCTGTTGGTCCATCGTGTGTCAGACCAGTGGATTCAACGACTTTCAAAGGCATTTGTGTCTCCAATGAAAAACTCACATGAAGCTTGATGCCTGAGCGTTGGCCATGATAAACGGCCCAAGGAAGTCGAGTTTTCCCTACGGTGATCGTGGTGGAATCCACAAGAAGCAGATGTTTAGGTATCTTCAACGTGCGACGAGTGGCCCGGTTACATTTGCGAACAATTAAATCAAATACGTTCTTCATTAATTCGTAATCAAGCTGACTCATCTTTTTTGAAAGAGTGGAATAGTTCACATCGACAAGGCCGGCCGATGAGCTAACGTCCGCACAGTAGCGTAAGCTTTTCCACTCACAAGCAGCCGCCGTCACGAGATACTGGATCAATGTTTTCACGTCTAGTTTTCGTGCGGTATCTTCATAACCAACCAGTTCAATCAATGGTTTTAGCTCTTCATCGGAAATAAACTTTTGAATCAAATTCGGGAACATGGTATTCTGTTTCATAGGGGACACCTCTTCTCGTTTATGTTTGGTGGTACTTACATTTTACAAGAAGGTGTCCCTTTTTGTCGTCTTTTTATGGAAGATTATGCATAATCAACACGCCTGGGTTTTTCCATCAAAAACCACTTATTTAATGTAGAATAAAGAGGAATAGAATTTGGAAATGAGGAGGAAATAATATGAATGAAGTTACAAGAAAACCTTCTATTTTAATAATTGATGATGATTCACCGATATTAGAATTAATCAAAATTACATTAGAAAAGGAAGGATTTAGACATATTCTAATGGCCTCTTCTGGCAAAGAAGCTATGCAATTAATACAGCAGTATAATCCTCATATCATTGTGTTAGATGTAATGTTGCCGGATACAGACGGATTTTCGCTTTGTAACCATATTCGTACTTACACTAATGCTCCAGTCTTATTTCTAACTGCGAAGAATTCTGATCTTGATAAGCTGCAGGGGTTTAGCTTTGGCGGTGATGATTATATAACTAAACCGTTTAATCCATTAGAAGTAGCTGCAAGAATAAAAGCTCATTTAAAGCGTGCTGGACTTGTCACATCTGTGGAAGACAAGCCTGCTACCTTCGATTTTGGACACTTTCAAGTTGAGGAAAAGTCAGGAAAACTTATCGTTAATCAAAAACAAGTTGAATGTCCAGCACAAGAATTTAAATTATTGCTTTATTTTTGTAATCATCCTAATCAATTAATTAGCAAGCAAAAAATATACCGGGAAGTTTGGGGGGAGTTCTATGGTGGAGATAGTACAGTAATGGTTCATATTAGACGTTTAAGAGAAAAGATAGAAGAAGATCCTAGTAACCCCGCTTATCTTAAAACTGTTCGGGGATTAGGTTATATTTTGGATGTTCCAAATGGAAGAAGAAATTTGTTATGAAGCTAAGAAATCGAATTGCTTTTCATTTTGTTTCCAGATTGTTTTTATTGCTACTATGCTGGATTACACTACTATTTCTCTGTATTATAACGTTGAGTATATTTTTCAATCAAAAGCAGGAAAGTACTGCGGTTTCTATTGAAGAAATTGTAAATGCAACGAGCAAACAAGGTGAAAAAATAAAAGTAGAAAAGTCCGTTCTTCAATCTATAGCTAATCATGAATTATGGCTTCAAATATTGGATGAAAATGGGCGAGAACTTTTCTCTACAAATAAACCATCATCTATTCCCAAAAAATATACACCAGGCCTATTGGTGTCTAATTATATGTATCCAGCAAAAAGTGGTTATCATTTATCAACATGGTATGACACCATAGACAGCCAACAATTAACATGGGTAATTGGAGAAAAAATAAAGAACAAGAATCCTTTTTTTTTCTGGGCTAACAACTTATGGATTTTATTTATGATAATTGCTGGGTGTTTAATAGCTATATATTTTGGAAAACTCTTTGGAGCACCTTTGCTCCACGTTGTTTCTTGGATCGAAAATCTCTCTATCGGAATATATAAAGAACCAGTAAACAAAAGGGGAGTTGTCAATAGCCGTTCTAAAAATGGAAGATTAAAGTCAGGCTTTAAAACTTATAAAGAATTAATGAATGCACTAGAAGATTTGATGAAGGTTCTAAAGAAGAATAAAGAAGACCGAGAAAAACTAGAGAAGACGCGTGAAGAGTGGATGACAGGCGTCTCTCATGATTTAAAAACTCCTCTGTCTGTGTTAAAAGGATATACATTTCTAATGGCTTCAGAAGTTCATCATTGGGAAATAGATCAAATTCGTTCTTTTTCTTTAAAGATGCAAAAGAGAATTGATTATATGGAGCATTTGATTGAAGATTTTAATCTTAGCTTTCGTTTAAAAAATGATTCACTTCCTTTCAAAAAGCATTTAATTAACCTGGTGGAACTCTTAAGAGAGACCACTATCTCACTCACTCAACTCCCGGAAGGGCAAAACATGAAATTTGAGTTTTTTTCAGATGAAGAATATATAGCAATAGAAGGAGACGAAAATTACCTTAAACGTGCATTTGAAAACATAATTACAAATTGTATTAAGCATAATCCGCCTATGACAAATGTTAAAATCGCGGTTTTAACTAGTAATAATTTTGTTGAAATACTGATTGAAGATGACGGGATAGGAATGAGCAGAGAGGTATTAGATCGTTTGTTTGACCGTTACTACAGAGGTACAAATTCTTCCAACTCAACCGGCACTGGGTTAGGTATGGCTATTTCTAAACAAATCATCCTAGCTCATGATGGAGATATAGAGATAGAGAGTGAAATTCAAAAAGGAACAAAATTTGTTATTAGATTTTCTAATTAATAAGTATGATGAACTCTTATTCAGAATTTATGTATGACACGATCGACAAGAAAAACGAAGTGCTGATTACGCTGCCAAGTTTATTTAAAGATGACAGCTATATCCGCCTCATTAGCCAGAACATCAAGAAACAGATGAAGCAGCAAATGGAAGCTGATCCGCAAAAAATATATTGGGACGATGCCCAGGCCGTTGATAAAAATCAACCCTTTTACATTAGTGATAAAGGCAAGCCGGTGCTTGTGTTTACTAAATACGAGGTCGCTCCCGGAGTCATGGGAGTTTGTGAATTTACGGTACCGACCGATGTGATTGAGGATGCATTGGTAAGCAAGCAATATATCAAGTAGGAATGAAGGTATAGAAACAGGCAACGGATTGGTTGGCTTTCGGATACTTATGTTTAGCCGCAGTTCGTTTTTGGAAAAGCATATCAGGTGATGTGCCGTTTGTTTCTTTTAATTGCTGGGATTAGGATGTAACATTGATTATTACTAACACCTACAGGTGACAGGTGTTAGTAATAATCAATAAAACTAAAAGGCAATTCGCCTTTTAGTTCAGTTTTTCTAATTCTTTTTTACCTTTTCCTTGAGCTTTCTTTCTTGCTCTTTGGCGAAGTGCAAGGTCTCCAACCTATCCGTACAAGGGGCGAGACCGTTTCGGATCAGCCCGTTTAAAAAGCGTGTTTTCCATACTTTTCCGGGTGCCTTTGCCAGGAGATCCATTGCTTCTTTTAGCTCTTTTTCGATATAGACCGTGTGTGAAACATGGGTCTCGGTTACTTTTTTCTTGTTCAGTTTTTCTTTTTCCTCAGATTTGAGGCTTTGAATGAACTCGTCAAATGTGCCGTTTGTTTTGATTCTTGCTCATCTTGGTTTAAATTCATTTGTTCAACAAAAGTGATACTACGTCAAGAAAATAGACACAGATTTTTCTACCGCGCTTCCGCTTGAAATTGTAGAAGAACTCGATGTATTCAAACAGAGATTTCCTCGCTTCTTCCCGTGTTATATACTTTGTTTGATAAACTAGCTCACGCTTAAGAATACCGTGAAAGGATTCAATGCAAGCATTGTCGTAACCGTTTCCTTTTCCTGGATTTTGATGATTAAAAGCCATCTTTAATGCTGAGATAACCAATTCCCTTGTCATAGTCTTATCCATTGACCAGCCTACTATTTTACGAGAATATAAGTCCATTACGGTCGCCAAATACAACCAGCCCTCATTGGTCGGAATATAAGTGATATCCGTTACCCAATATTGGTTTGGTTTGCTTGCATTAAACTGTCGATTTAAGACGTTTTCATTTACCGGGAGACTTTATGTTCACTTACTTTTACACCACGTTTTTTCAGGGTTTTAGCAATTAAAACACTACCGTACCGTTGCTTAAATTCTAAATGGGTCTGAAGAATGTCTTGTGATCATTTCTAATGCTGTTTCTGCCGGTCACTCTTCGGTATGTTCACCCATTTGAAGTAACTGCTTTTAGAAACTCCCAAGACTTTGCACAACTCCTCCACTCGGAATCGGGAGTGACTTTCATGAATGAATTCCTATTTTACCGAGGGTTTTTCGCGAAGCAGTGCATCGCCTTTTTTAAGATTTCATTCTCCTCTTTAAGATCACGAATTTCCTTCTAAAGAGCTCTTCATTCAGCTGCTTCTGAGGAAAATGATTGTACCGCTATAATTTCTGGTTTTCCGCCATGCTTCTTTACCCAAGCATGTAAAGTATTCTCATTTACGCCCACTTCTCTAGCTACTTGAGCTAGAGGCTTATTGTTTTCACGGATATACTTTACGGTTTCGATTTTAAATGCCTCTTCGAATCGTCTGCCTTTTGCCATACAGACACACCCCGTTATAGTTGATATATTTAGTATAACAATTTGTGTCTACTATTTAGTCTAGCATCATATTTTCCTAAAACCGAATGCGTGATTGCTTCGTCTAATTAATAGGAGGTTAGGAGGGATAGCTTGGAAGAAGTATTTAAAGAGACATTTCTCGCAGAAGATCATCAATTACTGTTTGACCAAATTATGACGGAATACGGTCAAGATGTATTAGAGCTCGTTTACTCTTATGTCAAGAATAAAACAGATGCAGAAGATTTAACGCAAGAGATCTTTGTGAAATGTTATCAATCGTTAAATAGCTTTGATAGAAGGTCAACAATGAAAACGTGGCTGTGGCGTATTGCTATTAATCACTGTAAAGATTATTTAAAAAGCTGGCATGTCCGTAAAGTACAGGCTGGATATACAGATGAATGGTCTGGTGCTTCTACAAACGATTATGTAGAACGGGAAGTCATTCAAAAAGATGAGCGGCAAAGGGTTATGGAAGCAACATTAGGATTGCCCATTCAATATAGAGAGCTCATTTACTTGCATTATTATGAGGAGCTGACTATTAAAGAGATAAGTGAAATCATTAACGTCAATCAAAATACAATCAAGACGAGACTTAAACGCGCGAAAGAACTGCTACAAGGCGCATTAAGGAGAAGTGAAACATGGAAGAACAGTTGAAAAAGTTGAAAAAGTCCCAGCAACGAGAGTTATTTCATGAGTTGAAGTTTACGGAGGAGCTTCGGCAAAGCATTCATCGAGCCATTCAAACAGAAAAAGATGAGGACATTCTGCTAGCAATTCTGCAATTGCTTGTTCAAGAAAAAACAGGTTTCGAATTACTTAATCATTTACGTGGCAGAGGCATCAAAAGGTTTGATGAAAACGAAGGATTTCTTTATACCTTCTTGCATTCACTGGAACAAAAAAGATACATCTCCTCACAATGGGATAAAGAGCAAAACAAGAAGTATAGCCTAAGCTCAAAAGGACGAAAGTTATTAAATAAAGCGGAAACGGAAGCAAACTTCAAGGTAACAGCTCTGGAAGAAGTGTTAAAAGGATGGATACTGTATGAATGAAAAAAACTCGTTTCTGCAACAGATGAAAAGGCATATTCGTTCAAAGGAAGCCCAACAATATGTCGCATTAGAGCTGGATCAGCATATAGAAAGCATGATAAAAAAGCTGCTAAATCAAGGGAGGTCAAGAGAAGAGGCGGAAAAAGAGGTCGTTCGGCAAATGGGGGATCCGAGGACATTAGGGGTGGAGATGAATAAGCTCCATAAGCCAAAAGTGGAATGGGGCTTGCTGGCGTTCTTTGTAACCGCTGCTGGACTTGGATTTTTGCCGCTTATGTTGCTTTTAGATATGGAAGGCTTTATAGCGACAAAAGCTATATATGTTTTGTTAGGCATGGTTTTGATGACGGCTTGTATGTTCTTTGATTATCGGAAATTACAAAAGTATGGATGGTGGTTTTACGGGGTTGGGACAACCCTATTATATTTTGTATTTGTTCAAGGGTGGCCTCATGGGCCGTTTACCGTAAATGGAGCTGTCTACTTAGTGTTAGGACCAGTTTCTACGGACTCAACGATCATACTGCCATTCTACTTTTTAGCATGGGCTAGTTTTTTAAATCAATCCCTACCAAAATGGAAACTGATCATGTTATTTATCCTTCCATTTATATTATTTGTTGAAGCTGTAGGCAATAGCAACGCCGTGATGTATATGGTAATGGTCATGGTGATGTATGGCTGGTCGATTCGTCATAATAGAAAAAACATGTTCAAATTTATATTTGTCACCCCATTCATAGCAGCGGGGAGTTTATTAGCGATGTTGTCCATGACAGATCTTTATCAAAGAACAATAGTTCAGGCCCTATTACATCCAAAGCAATATATGGATTCAGATTACAATATGTTATTAATCAGCAAGCTTCTTAAAGAAGCCGGCTGGCTTGGGCAGCCAATTCCAACAGCTAATGCTTTTGTTCAAGAGGCACATACTGATTTGGTGTTAGTGACGGTAATTTATGGATTAGGCTGGGCTTTTTTTCTGTTTCTTCTCTTTGTGCTTGCTGGTTTTGCGGTTAGGATGTTGTGGATCACAGGAAAAATTAAAGATTCTTTTGGGCAATTATTAGTTATTGGCGGTGGAATGCTTTATGCCGTGCCGCTTCTTTATAATCTGTTAATGATTGCCGGCTGGCTGCCAATAATTAAAATGCCGGTTCCATTTATCAGCTATGGAAATACCGTAATCTTACTTTACTCGTTAGTAGTCGGTATTATGCTAAGTGTGTTTCGCCGAAAAAGTTTCGCTATTTAAAAGAGCTGTGAAGATTGAAGAACGCATATTTAACGGCGATTTCGTGCGCTTTTTAGTTAATCAATTGGACAGCTGTTTGCACCGTTCGTCTGACAGTCTGTGCCGTTAATGTTTGTTTCATGCTACCAGATATGATTTGAAAATGGGGATTAGCCAGGGAATGCTTAAGTTTCCTTGACTCTCCCCACCTTACAATACTACATACTGAACAATTAAATAATACTGCCAAAAGAAAGCAAAAAATGATCGGATGGCAGCTGTCATACTTGTTAAGATGGGATCAAGGGAGTGGATAGCATGGCTTGGATAGAATCATTGCAGAGGGCGATTAATTACATGGAGGAGAATTTGTTAGAGGATATTACAATGGATGATATTTCTAGAATGGCGAATTCCTCAGGCTTTCACTTTCAGCGTACGTTTTCTCTTTTGACGGGTATTTCCGTCGGTGAATACCTCAGGCGCAGACGGCTTACGCTGGCAGCCGATGAGCTTTGCAGGACCAATGCAAAAATCATCGATATTGCACTGAAATATGGTTATGGCACTCCCGAAGCATTCACAAAAGCTTTTCGCAGGCAACACGGCATTTCCCCAAGGGAAGCAAGGAAGCTAGCCGGAAAGCTAAAATCCTATAACCGCCTGACGATTCAGGTGAGATTGAAAGGGGCAGACCCAATGCAATACAAAGTGGAAAACAAAGAAAGTTTTGAAGTAATTGGTATCAAACAGACATTTTCCTATGTAAACAGCGAGAATCTGATCGGTATTCCTGAAATGTGGAAAAAAGCAAACAAGGATGGAACTTCCGGCACACTCATCAGTAAAAATAATGGTCCGGTTAAAGGCATTTTAGGTGTTTGCGTGGATAAGAACAGTGAGGGAAAACAGATGGATTACTGGATCGCCTCAGCTTCTAATGAGAAGGCTTCTGAAAAATTGTCAAAGCTAGAAATTCCTGCCTCCAAATGGGTAATCTTTGAAGTTCATGGGGCAATGCCGGATGCAATGCAAAGCGCCTGGAAGAAAATTATTTCGGAATGGTTCCCTTCAAGCGGTTATGAGCACGCTGGAACGCCCGATCTCGAAGTATATACATTCGGCGACATATCTTCTTCCGATTATTATTCGGAAATATGGATTCCAGTTAAATAATCCTTCCTACGATTTTTCCCGCCGCCGTAAATACCGTTCGGTATACGGCGGTTCCTTCAAAAACAAGGTAAGCCCCAATCAAACCGCGCATATCAATCCATAGCACTTCCTCATATGATTCATATATCAACTGAAGGAGGTGCTTTTCATAGGCTACAAAAAACATTGATCATCGTTCCCGTCCAATTACATCCCCTATCGAACACCAGCCTTTCAACTGTTACTGCCAATTCTTCCGGTCTTAGCGCCATCAAACTAGCAAATGCCGAAATCATCTTCTAAAACGGCATAGAGGAGCGCATCATCCAACCGATGAGACATGATAATACTAGTGTAAAATCACGCCGTTGATTAACTAAATTTAGACAGGTCCATTTACCACATTCAAAATAATGATATAGAAATAAGACCATTTGATCTCACCAAGCCAAGGGTCATGCGCTGAAAGGCCACGGACGATAAGTTGGGATTAGAAATGGAAAACTTTATCTGTTTATATAACCAATGAAGGCGGCAAAAAGCTGATTGAATACCGCTTTTTCGCTCGTGCCGAATAAAACGGGCATATTCAAGTTTTGCTTAGTCCAGCGAAAAAAGGGTTCAATGCTCTAACGAGGTTTAAACAGGTTGGTGATCTCTTCTGCCGATACATAACGTAAGCTGGTTACCACACGAACTTCTCGTCCTTCGTCATCTTTAAAAAACACTACCCGATGATGTTTTTTGGAACGAGATTGGACAGGCTCAAGGGACAAGTCACATCTTGTGCCGCGTTTAAACCCTCTTGTGGCAAGCGTTGAAGCCACCTCTTCACAGTTCAAACAAACGGTATAGATTTTTTCAGAGCCCCTCGTCATTTTTTTACCCATTGGACGAAGATTTATATCATCCGTTGCCTGCACAAATGATTTTCCGCTTTAGATTGACTACACACCAAATGATGTGAGTGAATGGAGATATCTCGAAGCCCAGAAGTGAAAAAATTAAGAAGCTGGGACAAAGGTTTTCAGCTTATAAAAAAGCCGAACTATTAATTAGAACTCTCCTTCAGAGTTTCGTAATAGTTCGGTTTTATTGTTTCTCATCATTCCAAGGCGGAGGTCTTAAATAGCCCATAAAAAGGATTAAATAGCATTTTGTGTTAACTCATTATGCGTGCTACCAAGCGAGAGCGCTGTAGAAAATCTGTGCCTATTTTCTTGACGCAGTATCGTATCGCCAAGGACCTGCATTCATTAAAAAGGAAGCGTATTTTTCTTAGAACTGCTCAAAGCCGTTTGTTGCGGGAACTCTCCGTTTAAAAGCTTTTGCCATATAGGGAATTAGGTTTAACGGCTCTTATAAAGGTCATAATAAAAGTATTACTTTACTAAGGGGGTCATTATGGATTTATCTTTGTGGTTAGAGTACGGCTGGATTTTGATCGTTCTGATTCTATTAGAAGGGGTTTTATCCGCTGATAATGCGCTGGTTTTAGCGGTGATGGCGAAGAATTTACCGGCGGAGCTGCAAAAGAAAGCCATTAATACAGGCTTGCTGCTGGCTTTCATATTTAGAATTGGAGCCATTTTTCTTATTTCCTTTCTTTTCCACGTTTGGCAAGTGCAAGCGATTGGAGCAGCCTATTTAATTTTCATTGCGTTAAGGCATTTGTTTAAAAGAAATAAGGGGGGCAAAAAGGATAAGAAGGTGAAAAGCTATCGCATGACGATTGCCCAAATAGCCTTGGCTGATATCGCCTTTGCGATAGATTCTATTCTGGCTGCCGTTGCTCTGGCTATTGCTTTGCCTGATACACCGATAGGCGCTATCGGAGGGATGGATGGCGCTAAGTTTATTGTGATAATATTAGGAGCACTGGCAGGATTGATCGTGATTAAATTTTCAGCCGGTTTCTTCGTCACGCTGTTAGTCAAGCGTCCTAGTCTTGAAACAGCTGCGATGGTATTAGTGGGCTGGGTAGGAGTGAAGCTGTTAATGCATACGCTTGCCCACCCTTCGATAAATCTCATTGCACATGATTTTGTGGAAGGGCCTGTCTGGAAAATTATCTTTTGGTCAGTTATGGTTCTGATCGCCTTGGGCGGCTGGTTTCTATCTAAAAGAGAGCCTCAAAAACTGACGAACGAATGAGGCAACATTTATACAAGTGATCTTTCCTGTGGGGGAAGGCCGCTTGTTCTTTTTGTACGGGTATGCAAGGGGTTATCAGTTTTTTTCCTGATAGACGATAAAAAACAAGATGCGGCAGCCGCACCTTGTTAAGATTCTGGTGAAAAGAGAGACTTATCCTCCACTTTATTGGTCATAACAGAAAGCACGATGCCTAGCGTGATCATCCCGACTGCAATAAAGGTAATCCACATATAGCTGGTTCCGCTGTGCAGCAGGATGGTGCCTAATGTGGCACCAATGCAATTAGCTAAATTAAAAACAGAGGCAGCAATGGTTCCGGACAGGGATGGTGCTTCTTTAGCGCCAAGAATAATTTTTGCGTTAAGGATTGGGCCGGTTCCGAATGCTCCGGCACCGAATAAAAAGCTCATCACAAAAGCTAATGGCGGGATTCGAATAATAAACGTAAAGGCAACAAGCGTCATCGCCAAAATGATTAACGCCAAAATTAATCGTTTTGTTAACAGCTGAGGGCGTATGCTCCCGGATATAAAGTTCCCGATCACCGCGCCTAGACCAAAGCAGAAAAATGCTGCGGTGATGCCGGTAACTTCCAATCCTGCAAATTCGCGCAGAATGGGTTCGATAAATGTATAGGCCGTGAATACACCGGAATATCCGAACACAATAACCGCCAAGATGAGCATGACACTTTTATTGGTAAAGATGCGCAGTTCTTTCTTCAGGTTCGGGGCATCCCCAAGCTTTATATTCGGTGTACATAGAATTAAGCCGATGAATGCCAGAAATCCAAGGATCACAATAAACCAGAAAACATAGCGCCAGTCTAAGATGCCGCCTAAATAGGAGCCAAAGGGAACCCCAAGCATGACAGCAATGGTCAGTCCTCCTTGGACGGCAGCAATCGCCCGCGGCCCCTTCTCTGGAGACGAAATATAATAAGCCATAGACATAGCTAGCCCGAAGAAAGGGGCATGCATAGCTGCTGAGAATAATCTGGATAATAAGAGTACTTCAAAGCTCGGAGCCATTGCCGCCAACGAATTGCTTACGATAAACACCGCCATTAGGCCGATAAGCAGCGGTCTTGGAGGAACTTGGATTGTTGCCATCCGCAAAATGGGGCCAATAATAGCGACACTGATGGCATAGACACTTAATAATAAGCCGGTGGTGGAAACGGGTACATCTAAATCGGATGCAAACTGAGTCAATAGACCAGTGACAACATATTCTGTCATTCCGATAGCAAAAGTCGAGATCATAAAAATAATGAGAACAGCGTTTCTGGGTGCTTGAAACTGCTTCATGCTTAGCTACCTCCTTAAGTTCAATCTAAAGGTTGTATGTACAGATAAGGCCGGTTGAATGCCGGCAGTTTTGTTCAAAAAAAGATCCGTGTCATGTGCCCTGCGTTTATTTACATTAAATGATTGCCGGATCAATGTAAATAAAAAATCAGATTCCTCACACTTTTTTTGCCTTCCTTGCCCATAGGTGCCAAGCTCAGTACATAGAAGAAAGACATTTGCTGAACATAAGCGCGCGAATATCCGTTCAGAACAAAGGGAACCTTCAGCCCTGCTTCTTTGTTTAACGTGAACATAAATAGAGAAAGGGAGTTGACAGGGTTCACTCTATTACTGGGAGGTTTGGAGCCGATTGCAATAGGGCAGCAGGCTTTTAAAAGTTTCATTCGTTTTACTAAACGGATCGAAGGGCGTTCTTGTAAACTCCTTCTAGGCTTTTGTTGATCGGCAGGGTAAAGACAGCTTTTGTGAATAAGAAGATGAGCGCCTCATCCAGTTGCCCATTCCTTTCTATATGATGTCTATCAAGTTTTGCCGAATGAAACGGATTTCACTGCATTTAAGGGAGCGGGAATGTATGGATTGAATTTTGCTTTCTTCGAGGACTTCCAGCACCACGGGGAGAATATGCTGTATTTAGTTCAGCATCTCGGTTCGCTGAATTTAGTGGAAAAAGATGATGGCCACCACGTTTATTTTAATATTTTTGGGAATAAGATGATTACTTTTTCGGAAGCATTCGTCAAGCCTCTGATGATCTTTACTACTGTTTGCTGGTTATGTACTTTCGTTGTCGGATATAAAAGAAAGCATCTAACGATTACGGGGACGGCTGCCGGATGTTTGCTCTGCTTCATTCCTTTATTATTAAGGTATGGATTAGGCGATCTATCCAAGACGGTCATCCCCAATATCTTTACGGAAAATAAGCGGATGAACCAACAGATTGGAACGATACCTCGGCTGTTTTTCATTGTCTATTCCATGATAGCCTGGATCTATCAATGGCTAGTCCAAGAAAATAATCCATATAACTTAACAATGGGGGCATGGATCAGTTGGGTCATTCTATTAATAATTGCCAGCTTTCAGCATCCAGGCTCCAGCTACATTTTTGCATGGCCGCTGTTATTAGGATTACTTGGGCTGAATGCTTTAATGTTTATAAACGATGCAGTCTCTTGGAAGAGCTGCTTCATCACGATGGTTCCGGCGGCATCTGTCATTCTCATCACAGGGCCGGTCTTATATCTTTGGTATGTGTTATTGTCGACTGAATTTATCAGTGTTTTATTAGCATTTGCGGTATTATTAAGTGTTTTGTTCCTGTTGATTATTAGCACATTCCGTTTACAATGCACTGCCGGGTTATCCATTAGTTTATTGAGCATTGGGGTCTTAATTGCCGCGTTTCCCTTCCTGTAAAACGTTATGTGAATCGTTTAAGGGGATTGAAGAGCATGCCGAAACATGCTCTCAGTTATTTTTTGTGTTGTTCTGCAGGCAGGGAAGAACGAGCGTTTATGATTCGCTGTCTGCGGATTGTGTGGAGACTTGCCAAGTAATGCCGAATTTATCCGTTACTTGTCCATATAGAGGGGACCAGAAAGTTTTTTGAAGAGGCATGTTCACCTGTCCGCCTTCCTGCAGCTTGCCAAATACTTCTTTTGCTTTCTCAGTATGGCTGATGGTGATAGCCAAGGTCACTTGCGAACCTAATTGATAAGGTGTTCCTGGAAAAGTATCAGACAGCATAATATCCGTGCTGCCGACTTTCAGATGAGCATTGAGCACACGGTCTTTCGCTTCAGAGGATAGGGGAGCATCCGGTCTTTCTGGCATATCTCCAAAGGTTTTCAGGCTTAATACTTTCGCATCTAACGCATTTTGATAGAATTGGATCGCTTCCTGTCCATTTCCGTTTAAGACGAGATATGGATGCATTCCTAGAATCATAACGGTCACCTCTTTGACTATTTTTTCGTTGCTTTTATACTAAATGAGTTTCGCTTTTATGATATTAAACATACCATAAAGCTGCAAGGGTCGGCAGCATCGTTTGGAACGCATACATGCAGAATCATAAAATCACCCTTTAAGCAGCGGGGGATTCTATCAACCGGGTATTTAGAACTGTAATCTTCTGCTTAAAGCCCCCCATCTTGAAATGGAGTGCACCTTCTTACTGCATGCTGGTCAAATGCATGATACTATTTACGGAGATTCAATGGGGAAATCATTCGGCTGGAAGAATGAAGCGCAAGAAAGGAGAAAAAAGCAATGAAGATACGCAAGCTCGCCTTAGATGAGCAGCCCCCTATGGACTTGCTTTTGTCAGCAGATCCTTCCCGGACACTTGTGGAGGAATATGTCCTCAGAGGGCAATGTTTTGTCGCCTATTTAAACAAGGAGATCATAGGTGTCTATGTTCTCCTGCTGACAAGGCCTGAAACGGTCGAGCTGGTTAATATAGCGGTAGCTGAAAACCATCGAGGCAAAGGATTCGGCAAGCAGCTGATTCATCATGCCATTGAACAGGCAAAGCGCTTAGGATGTAAAACCATTGAGGTCGGCACAGGCAACTCCAGCATTGGACAGCTGGCTCTTTATCAAAAATGCGGCTTTCGAATAACGGGCATTGATAAAGATTTCTTTCTTAGACATTATTCGGAAGAGATATTTGAAAATGGTATACAGGCCGTAGATATGGTGCGGCTGTCGCAAGATGTGTAACGTGCATCTTCAAATAGCAGGGATTCTCTGTTATCCATTGAGAGAAAAGGCGATCATCGCAGCGTCCTGATTCTGCGCCTTTGTGCCCTGCATCGTGCAGAACGACATAAGGTGCCGCGATCTTTCGCTAAGCTTTTGCTTCCCTGTTCTATGCTTGAAGCGGGAGTCACGCGGCACTTTATATGCGGGATAGCCATCAAGCTTAAGTCTTTAATGTGCGGAGAGCCCCCGCCACTTTTCGGGCAAACGATAAGGGCGGCTCCACAGATTGAAAATGAACATAGAGGATGTTTGGCTTTGCGTATAGCCAATGATTATGAAGCGCACTGATGATAAGGCCGCTGGCGGCAAGCGCATGAACAAAAGCCGGCACCTCTTTTTCGAGAAGCACCGTTTCACCAAGATTCAAGGCATGGCCATGACGATCCAACGATTCAAACATCATTTCGCTGTGAAGCTCTGCACGGCTTGGCCGTCCTTGTATCGTCACGGCGAGATCACGCTTCAGCTCGACAGAACAGACGCCGTTATGGACGGATGGTTTCCCTTGAAGTATCTGGCCGAATTGCTGGCAAAGTGTTTGATAGCTGCTCATTAGGTCCCTCCTCTTCTAAGTTGCTACAGTGTATGCCCAAGAAAGAGAGAGGGGAACTTGTATGCTCCGGAATGTGGAGAATCGAAAGCGATTTAATGCAGAAGCTGTAAAGGTTCAGAGGAAATGAAAAAGCCGGGGGGTTACCCCAGCAATAAGAAGTTTTTCCAGCAGCTGCAGTTTTTTTGAAACCGCACAATCAGCTGGTCCAACTCTTGGCTGTATCTAACGGTTTCTTCATGGCTCAAACCGCTTTTTATGCCAACCGAAATCATGAAATCTCGTTTTAAGTCTATTTCATGGAGTAAGTGACTGCAATGTTCTTGAATATCCAACGATCCTTCTCTCCCGATAGTAAATTTTTTGTAAATCTATCAGGTAATAATATACACAATTTTATTTGAATTTGAAAGGTATAAAGAAAAATTTGTCAAAAAAATCAGGGCAGCTCTTCTGAAAGTGAAAGGTACGCAGAATGAAAAGGTGGATTTGCAGAATTATACGAACCCAATTTCCTTCTTTTCCTTCCTGGGTGCCTCAGAAGAAGGCATACTATATTTATTAGATCGCTTGTCTAGACCAACGGCTTGTGATCCGTATTCTTTGTGAATCAAACTGATTGGTAGGGTTATAAGGTTTGGAGTATTTTTTGGCCGCAAAAAATCAAGGCATTAAAAAAGCGATGGCTTTGAAACAATTATAGGCTTCTTATTCGAAAAAAGGGAGTTTATCGCCTGCAGATAGCAGGTGATGAACTCCCTTTGGTTATGAGGAAGACTTTTTCAGTGGCCCCGGGAGACAGCATAGTTTTTCCTAACTATCTATACAAGAGGAACAAGATCACTAACGGGATGGCCTAAAAGGACAGAGATATCAACCTCAAGGATTTCTTTGGTAGATACTTGGTTATTTCACTTGAACTGAGTTCTAGGAAGGAATGGTTCCACAATTTTTGTTGAAAATTGTGGGATATTAAAAGGATTGTAAATAAATTGTTAATTTTTATGGTGAATTTGCTTGGTATTTGATTGATAAATAGTGGATTTACAGGGAATTCAACAAAAAACAAACTATTAACAATCAAAGCAAAGCTGCTTAATATTGCTGGATTATAGTAAAGGTAAGCAAAACAACATATTCACTGACAGGGGGAAGAAGGATGAGGAAGACGAAATGGATTAGTTTGTCAGCTGTTTTGGGGCTATCTTTATTAGCGGGATGTTCGGGTGAAGAAAAAGCTTCGGGGGAAGCAGGGAATAGCAAACTTGCCGGGGAGCTAACGGTTTACACCGCTATTGAAGAAGAATTAATTCCTGTTTATCTTGAGTCTTTTGAGGAGAAGTATCCCGACATTGATTTGAACATTGTTCGGGACTCGACGGGCGTGATTACAGCCAAGCTATTGGCCGAGGGGAAGAATACTCCGGCAGATGTTGTTTGGGGAACGGCCGCTTCCAGCTTATTGGCTTTAGAGGAGAAAGAGATGCTTGAAGGCTATTCGCCTAAAGGAGCGGATCGTGTCCAGCCGCAATTTAAGGATAAGAATCAGCCAGAAAAATGGGTTGGCAATACCGCATTTATGACAGGCATTGCGGTTAACAAAGCAGAGCTCCAGAAGAAAAAGCTGCCTATGCCCAAGTCTTATAAAGACTTGCTGAAACCGGAATATAAAGGAACGCTCGTCATGCCTCATCCCGCTTCTTCGGGAACCGGTTTCTTAACCGTTTCGGCCTGGCTGCAAATGATGGGAGAAGAGGAAGGCTGGGAGTACATGAAAGAACTTCATAAGAATATCGCCACCTATACTCATTCGGGCTCAAAGCCTGCTAAGCTGGCTGGTGCCGGAGAATATCCAATTGGTGTGTCACTTGTCTACAGTGCCGTCAAGGAACAGCAGTCAGGTGCTCCGGTCGAGGTGATTCTGCCAAAAGAAGGATTAGGCTGGGAAGTGGAAGCCAATGCCCTAATTAATAAAGAGGACAAAAAAGATGAAAAAGCAGCAAAAGCCTTTTTAGACTGGGCGATATCCGATGAAGCAATGCAAGAATATTTTAAAGCAAATGGTTTTGCAACGATTCAGCATGATTATAAAAATCCCGATGGGTTTCCTGAAAACATAGAGGACATGCTTATACCAAACAATGATCTTCAATGGGCGGCCCAGAATAGAAGTGGAATTTTAAGCAGATGGGAAAAGGAATTTGGACAAAAAGCTGAGCCGAAGGAATAAGCGGGAAAGGATGGAACAGACCGTGAATGAATACTTGACGATTGAACAGATTAGCAAAGGATTTGGAAATATGACGGTGCTAAACCAATTAACGTTTTCCGTTAATAAAGGGGAATTTGTCTGTTTGCTCGGTCCCAGCGGCTGTGGAAAAACGACGCTTTTGCGGATTATTGCGGGTTTGGAAGAACCTTCAGAAGGACGGATTCTCATAAATGAAAGAGATGTGACAAACATCCCGCCAGCAAAGCGGAATTTCGGAATTGTATTTCAATCTTATGCGCTTTTTCCGAACCTGACAGCGATAAAAAATATCCAATTTGGTTTAAAAACCAGAAAATTAAAGAAGAAGGAGATAGATGAAAAAGCGATCGCTGCTCTGCAAATGGTTGGCTTAGAAGAGTTGAAAGACCGCTATCCATCTCAGTTATCCGGCGGGCAGCAGCAGAGAGTTGCCTTAGCTAGAGCTCTTGCTTTATCTCCGGACTTTTTATTATTAGATGAGCCTCTATCGGCTTTGGACGCTAAGGTGAGAGAAAAGCTTCGTTTTGAAATTCGACAGCTTCAGGAAAAATTAGGGATTACTACGATTATGGTGACCCATGATCAAGAAGAGGCGTTAACCATGGCGGATAAGATCATAGTGATGAACAAAGGGGAGATTATGCAAATTGGATCACCGCAAGAGGTGTACCAATTGCCTGCTAATCCATTTGTGGCGGATTTTATCGGAGCCATGAATTTTATTCATACGCACCCGAATGATCCGAAAGGTCGGATGTTAGCGATTCGGCCGGAGCAAATTCATGTGTCTGATTCAGGAATACCAGCTGTATTAGAGAAATTGGAATTTAGAGGCCCTGTTTACCGGGGGCTGTTTACAATTGATGATCCTCAGACCACATTGAATAATAAGCAGGTTTTAGTGGATTTGCCTGCTGCTGTCGTTCATCAGAATAAGATAACTGCCGGGCACAAAATGAAGCTGTCTTTAGGAGAAAAGCAAATGCTGGCATACAGTGAAAAGGTGGGCGGATAAATGGAATGGCTTGTTAAAGGTTCTCCTTTTGTTACCAATAAAAAAGTGAGACAGAAAGCAAGTGTAAGCGGATGGCTTCAACGTTTATTGCTCGTTATGATGGTCACGGCCTTCCTTATTTTGCTGATTCTACCGCTGTATCAGTTGTTTGTTCAAGCTTTTTACAGTGAAGAAGGCGCTTTTATTGGGTTTTCCAATTTCAAGGAATATTTTTCTTCTCCTGCTTTAGTCCAATCTTTAACAAATACTATTTTTGTATCTAGCATGACGACCATTATTACCATTACATTGGCATTTGTTTATGCGTTTGCACTCGTTCGGTCTTCCATACACGGGAAACTCCTTTTTAAATCAGCAGCTATGCTGCCGCTGTTTGCTCCTACAATGATGCATGGGATTGCCCTAATGTACCTTTTTGGAAATCAGGGACTATTGACGAATGGCTTTTTCGGCTTGTTTCCTGGTCTGCAAATAGAATTTTATGGACCCGTCGGCATCATTATGGCGGAAGTGATTTATACATTTCCGCAAGCTGTGCTTATTTTAATGGTGGCTTTTCAAAACACAGATTATCAAATGTATGAAGCGGCTGACACGTTAGGAGCCAGCAAATTAAGAAAGCTTCTCGTGATTACTTTTCCTAGCGTTAAATATGGATTAGTCAGCTCTGCTTTTGTTGTTTTTACCTTGAGCTTTACGGACTTTGGAGCGCCCAAGATTGTGGGAGGACAATATAATGTACTGGCCACGGATGTATACAAGCAAGTTATCGGCCAACAAAACATGGCGATGGGAGCCACTGTCGGGATTCTATTGATGCTGCCTGCGATTCTTGCCTTTGTGGTCGACCGACTGACGCAGCAAAAGCATACAGCTTCCATTTCTGCAAGGTCCAAACCCATTCAGCTCAAACCCAATCGCTTAAGGGATGCGTTACTCTTCATCTATTGTTCGGTTATCACCGCTGTAATATTGCTCATGTTATTAGCCGTATTCATTGCAGCATTTACGAAGGTTTGGCCGTATGACTTAAGCTTTACTGCTGAGCATCTGCAGTTTAATAGTTATACAGGTGACGGAATGAGCGCGTTTAAGAACAGTATCATTGTTGCGGTCCTGACAGCTATCGTTGGTACGGTTTTGACCTTTACATTCGCTTATGCAATTGAAAAGGTTCGCAGAATGCAGACGTTAAGAAAAGCAGGGTACTTTCTGTCCATGCTTCCGTTGGCGGTGCCAGGGATAGTGATCGGTCTTGGGTATATCTTCTTCTTTAATCAAGCGGAACTTAAGCTTTTTTTCTGGGAATTTGATAATCCTTTTCACTTTTTGTACGGTTCTATAACGATTTTAATTATGGCGAATATTATTCATTTCTATTCAGTAGCCTTTGTAACAGCGACGACGGCTTTAAAGAAGCTGGACCGGGAGTACGAATCTGTCTCCGAATCGATGGGAATCCCATTCTACCGCACATTTTTTCAAGTCACGGTGCCGATGTGCGCACCGGCCATTATGGAGATCATGGTGTACTTTTTCGTTAATTCAATGGTGACAGTATCTGCGGTAATGTTCTTATATTCGCCTGATTTTAAACTGGCTGCTATTTCTATAGTAAATATGGAGGATGCCGGGAATTTAGCGGTGGCGGCAGCGATGAGCTCTTTCATTCTGTTAACGAATATCGTTGTTCGAATATTGTATGAAAGCAGTTCTAAATGGATTCAAAGAAAGTGTAACCAATGGCAAATAAGATAGGAGTGAAGACAATGGAAACAAAGATTAAAGGGATTATTTTCGATTGGGCAGGAACAACGATTGATTACGGATGCTTTGCCCCTGTGCAAGTATTTATAGATGTTTTTGGGGAAAGGGGAATTGAATTAACTCTGCAAGAAGCCAGGGAGCCTATGGGGCTATTAAAAGTGGATCATATACGAGCAATCACAAAAATGCCGCGGATCCAAAAGCAGTGGATTCAATTGCACGGCAAAGAACCAAGAGAGGAAGATATTCAGTACATGTATGAGCGGTTTGAAGAGAAACTGTTTGCGATTCTTCCTAACTTTTCCGCCCCGGTGTCGGGGTGTGTTGATTTGCTCCAAAGGCTGAAAAGGCGAGGAATAAAAATCGGCTCGACGACTGGCTATACCCGGGAGATGATGAATATCATTGCTCCAAAGGCTAGAGAGCAGGGATATGCTCCCGACACGATTGTTACATCCGATGAAGTGCCGGCTGGACGGCCTCTTCCCTGGATGTGCTATATGAATGCAATGCACCTTGGAATCTATCCGATGAGTGCCGTGATCAAAGTAGGCGATACAGCAGCGGATATGAAAGAAGGAAGAAATGCAGGCATGTGGACAGTTGGAGTGATATTAGGAAGCAGTGAACTCGGACTGACAGAAGCCGAAGTGAAAGAAATGGGCATTGACCAGTTGGAGGAGAGAATTGCTCATGTCCGCGAACGCTTTATGCAGGCTGGCGCCCATTTCACAATTTTAGAATTAGGAGATTTAGAAAAAGTGATTGACGTAATCGAAATGGAACAATTAGACACCGTTCAATTATAAGGAGAGATACATATGGATGCCCAACATTATTTATTGCTCACTCCAGGTCCGCTTACAACAACAGCCACAGTAAAGCAGGCCATGCTGTATGACTGGTGCACTTGGGATGAGGATTATAATCAGCTGGTGCAAGCGGTAAGAAAAAAATTAGTTCGGCTGGCGGTAAGCGATGCAGAATCTTACACAGCCGTATTGATGCAAGGAAGCGGGACATTTACTGTGGAGGCAGCTATTGGCACGGTATTGGGACCTGACGATCAGTTGCTTGTGTGCGCTAATGGAGCTTATGGCCAGAGGATAGCCCGCATTGCATCTATTTTAAATATCCCGTTTCAGGTGTACGATGTGCCGGAATATGAGCCTTTAAATGCGGAAAAATTGCAAGCTATTTTGGAAAAAGAAAAAGGAATTACTCATGTAGCTGCCGTTCATTGTGAGACAACGACAGGTCTGCTTAATCCGATTAAAGAAATTGCCGCAGTTGCTAAACGAATGGGGAAGGTAATGATCGTGGATGCAATGAGCAGCTTTGGCGGAATAGAAATTGAAATGGAACGGTGGCAAGTCGACTTTCTAATTAGCAGTGCTAATAAATGCATTCAAGGTGTTCCGGGGTTCGGCTTTGTAATTGCGAAGCGCAGCGAGTTAGAGAAATGTAAAGAAAACGCTCGCTCTTTATCCCTAGATTTGTATGATCAATGGAACACAATGGAGAAACACGGCGGGAAATGGAGGTTTACTTCTCCAACCCATGCCGTTCATGCCTTTTATCAAGCTTTATTAGAGTTAGAAGACGAAGGAGGGGTCCTTGCAAGACAGCAGCGGTATGCGCGAAACCAGCAGCTTTTGGTAGAAAGGATGGAAGAGTTGGGATTTTTGCCGTTCATCGACCGCCGCTACCATTCGCCGATTATCACATCATTTCTATACCCGTCTGAGCACTTTTCTTTTGAAAATTTTTATCAAATGCTTAAACGGCAAGGATTTGTGATTTATCCAGGAAAAGTATCTCAATCGGCTACCTTTCGAATTGGAAATATAGGTGACGTTCACGAGAAGGATATCATCTTACTTACTGAGGCAATTCAAAAAGGAGTGTTCATTCAATGAAAATATTCTGTTTAGGCGGAGCAGGCAAGATTTGTCGGGAAGCAATTTTTGATTTAGTAAAGCATTCTTCATTTCAACAGATTACCGTCGCTGACTTTAATGAAGAAGCAGGCAGAGAAGTGGTGGCATGGCTCGATGACCCGCGTGTGGACTTTATCAAAGTCGATGTAACCAATACCGATGAAACGGTCGAAAAGATGAAGGGGTATGACATTGTCTTAGATGGAACGACGATTAAATTAAATGGACAGTCTAGTAAATGCATTTCGAGAGCAGGCTGCCATGGAGTGAACTTAAATGGCTTTGGAGAAGAAAATCAATGGCATGATGAATTTGTGGCTCGGGGAAAAACGATGCTGCCCGGGTTTGGAATGACTCCCGGTGTAACACAAATGATGGCGATGCATGCAGCCAACCAAATGGAGGTTGTTGAAAGCGTCAGAGTGAGTCACGGATCTTTTCGTCCCATAGCTTTTTCAGCGTCGATTACTGAAACAACTGCTTACGAGTACGACCCTGCACTTTCAACAAGAGTGGTCTATGAAAAGGGAGAAATGAAACAAGTGCCTCCGTTTTCCCGCCCAAGAAAGATCCGCTTGCCAGAGCCGTACGGGGAAACAATTCAATACATCATTCCTCATGCTGAAACATTGACCCTTGCTCGTGCATTGAGAAAGAAAGGCGTCCAATTAATAGAAACACGGGGAACATGGCCAGCACCTAATATGCGTTTAGTGCGAGCGTTATATGAATACGGTATTTTGAAGAATACGCCGATTACTGTGAATGAGCAAGAAATAGGCATAATGGATTGTATCTCCCAGTATTTATTGCAGTCGAAAGAAGGGCAATCAACTGAGCTATATGGTTATTCTCTTCATGTTGAAGTAGTGGGTTGGAAAGAAGGAAGAAAAATTCAGCATACTTTATACCATACACATCCAGCATCAGATGGTTCAGTTCCCGGATGGGAAAAGCTGCGAGCTTATACAAGAAATGTGGCTATTCCGTTTGCGATTGCGGCCGGCTTAATTGCTGGGGGATATGCGGCAAAAACTGGAGTTGTGACACCGGAAGAAGCCTTTTTAAATCCTTCTTTAATCTTTGAAGAACTGAAAAAACGGGACATCTATATTCATGAAGAAATTGAAGTGCTGAATGAGGCAGCGCCTCTCATCAATTAAATGTTAGATTGGGGGGATGGACCATGTCTGTGGTGAGTGAAGAAAGAAAGCGGCTAATTATCGAGAAGGTTGAACAAAAAGGGAAGGTCAAGGTAACCGATTTGGCCAATGAATTTTCCGTATCTACTGAAACGATTCGCCGATACTTAGAAGATCTAGATAAAGACCAAAAGCTGAAGAAAGTATATGGGGGCGCTGTCAAGCAAGAGGCTTCTTCGTTAATGGAGCCATCCATGGTGGAAAGAAATATTTTAAATATTAGCCAGAAAAAACGAATTGCCTATCAAGCGGCAACGTTTATCCGTGATGGTGATGTAATTGTTATTGATGAAGGAAGTACCACGCTGCAATTAGTTCCCTATTTGCTGCCCTATAAGAATTTAACGATTATGACTAACTCTTTTTCTTTAGTTAATCAGCTGATTTCTGCGGTCAATAAGGAAACCTTTAACGGGCAAATTGTCTTTCTGGGAGGAAAGGTAAACGCTAAGCATTTTCGTGTTAGTGGTACGATGTCTCAAGAGATTATGAATCAATTGTATTTTGATAAAGCGTTTATATCCGTTGACGGTATTCTTCCGAGCTTTGGCTTATCAAGCTATGATTTAGACAAAGCCAAGATGTCCAAGATGATGATTAAGCAGGCTCAGCAATCCTTCGTGTTAGCTGATTATTCAAAAATAAACCAAAGAGGAACTTACCAAATTGTTCAATTGACCGAGGTAGACTATCTGCTGTCTGATCAAGATTGCCCAGGTGCATGGAGCCGGGTTTTGCTCCAAAATCAAGTTCAATGGGTAAAATGCTAAGCAAAGGCCGGTTAACCTGCGACTGCAATAATTGATTAGCACGCGTATATCATAATAGGAGATCAGGACTGGCTTCCTCCAAAGGAGGCCAGTCCTGATTATTATTCCATTACATTCAAGGAAAGCAAGCATCTTGTTACACATCTGCCATGAACGGGAGCCGGTTCATGCACTTCATGTGGTAGGGCTTTGAAAATTTGGAAAGCAGTGTGATAAGTGAACTACCCGCCACCTGCGCTTCGCTTAGAGGTGGGGGCTTCTAAGGTAATCGCACCTATCCGAACGAAATTTACTTAGCTATCGAGCCTGTTCCATGCTCTATTTATGATTATGCTAACAGTCGCAATCCTTCATTCCTGATATGGATAGAAGCATTCCAATCTAAAACCATAATCACAATGGAATATGCGCTCAGCAAGAGATAGAGACTCCTTTACTTGCCCGCAACCTGAACAAGTTTTGGAGGGTGGAAACCACTTATCTATTTTGATAAGCTTTTTCCCCTGCTCTTCTACCTTGTAGTGGAGAAATATCGTGAACATGCCCATGCATGGTCAGCGATACTTTTACCCAGATGGAGGGCTTGGGACATTCCTTTCATGGGAGGTCTTCAATGAGCGCGCAGTCATACCGTTTCGCCAATTTGTATGATCCTTTATGGAGAAAGTCCTTTCAAGAATGGAGTGGAAAACCAGAAGCCAGAGGGGGGGATCGCGGCATCTAAAGACCCGATTCGTTTTGAAGGTTCATTTTATTTTCTGCAGATCTAATGAATTTAGTATTTGCATGTGAGATACTGGGGAGGAGGGGGGATGATAGAGTGAAAGATGCTCATATACTGAAGCTGGCCAAATTCATTTGGCTGTTTCCTCTGCTTTATTTCCTTCATGATTTGGAAGAGATCCTTACAATCGAAAGTTTTCTTAAAGAACAGGCGAATGTCCTTCCTGTTCGAATCACGGCTATCGAATTTTCACTGGCCTTTATGGGATTATGGGTGCTGGGGACGATTGGATGCTGCCGGACGGCAAGAGGCAGAACGTTTCTCAGCATGTCGCCTGTTATGTTTTTGGCTTTTTTGGTTCCTGGCGTGTTGCTGGCTAATGGAACAGCCCACGTTTTGCAATTGATAATTTTAAGAAGTTATGTCCCCGGAATCGTAACCAGTGTTCTTATCCTGTTTCCATATGCCTTTGCTTCCCTGAAGTATTTGCTGATGGAAAAGCTCATCACTGCTAAGAAATGCTTTTTCTTGTTTGGGCTGGGTTTTATTTTACAACTACCTTTAGCCGGACTGGCTCTTTTGTTAGCTAAATGGATACTTCGTTAAGCGAAAGCAGAAATCTTTGTGTTTACCAGGCGGAGAATTTTCTGCTTGTTTATGGCTTGGAATACATAAGAAGATCTTCCTGAAAAGATGAGTAAAAGGCTTAATCTAATGAACAGACCATTTTAAAAGACAGGAGGACTGTGAGGGTGAGTAAGCCTTTACAAAAGGTCGCTTACTTATTGAACTGTGCCCGGCTTTAGGAGCATATCTTAACGGAGCCGATAAAGAAGACAAAAGAGGGGGATTCCAACGGTTGAT
Source organism: Bacillus xiapuensis (assembly GCF_002797355.1). Taxonomy (GTDB): domain Bacteria; phylum Bacillota; class Bacilli; order Bacillales; family Domibacillaceae; genus Bacillus_CE; species Bacillus_CE xiapuensis. Next base: position 255,141 of record NZ_KZ454939.1, read on the forward strand.
TTGGCCCCCCCTCTTTTTTAGCATTCCTCTGATTTATTCGAGTGGAGTGGCGGCGGTATTAGCCACCCCTTTTCTTTATGAAGGCGAAGGACTTTTCCGCCTAGCGTTGCTTTTTGCATATGGAACTGAGCAAACATTCCCGCGATATCTTCGCGGATGCATTGGCCAATCGCTTGACTGGAAGCCACTAAACAAGCCGCGGTATTGGCGGACAGGGCAGCTGCAATTTCCGGATCCATCATTCGTGCGCCTACTGGAATATCTTCAAGGCAAGCATTCGGTCTTTCTGGCGGAGACGGCGGAAGACCAACACCGTTTTGCTTTAAAAGAGCTTCCAGTTCTTTCTCCTCTTGCTGGCATAGCTGAATGGCTTCATCCAGTAATTTTTTTAAATCCTCATCACCTGTGTGATTCAATTTTGTTTGGTAACCTGCAATGGCACCTTTTGTAACAAGCAAGTAAGACCAAGTAGCGAATACTTCGCCATAATGCATCGGTTCATTTTGTGGATTGCCGCTTAAAATACCCATAAACACACTCCTAACTTTTTTTGTGAAATTCATAAAAAATGACCTCGCTCCTTGCAGGAGTTCTGTTCAATTCAAGTGTTTGTTTAAGAAGCCGTTTTTATACAAAGAAATATGTGATTCAAAACGCGGATGCATGATTTTATCTGTTAAGGGTAATCTGCTAAAAGGATGATGAAAGTAAAGAATGAAGAAGCAGCTTCATGATGAAGGATGGAGGTGAATCGAAATGACCAATCATTCCGACAATGATCGGTATATTCCCATGACGTCAATAAATAGCGGTTCTGTCAGAAAAGTGCTTCCCGACCTATTCAGTTACACAAATCAAATTGTGAACCTTGCCTTTATTGGAAGTGAAAGAAACGGCTGGGTGATGGTGGATGCCGGAATGCCGAAGTCAGCAAAAAAAATTATAGCGGAAGTGAAGAACCTTTTTGGTGAACAGTCTTCTCCGCAGGCGATATTATTAACACATGGGCATTTTGACCATGTAGGCTCCGCCATTATCATGGCAGAAAGATGGGGCGTGCCTGTGTATGCCCATCCATTAGAATATCCCTATTTAACAGGCAAGAAGCAATATCCCGCTCCTGATCCTGCGGTTGAAGGAGGATTAGTGGCAAAAATGGCGGGGTTTTTCCCTAAGGAGCCTATTGATCTTGGCAAATATTTGCATGAGCTGCCGGCAGATGGAACGGTGCCTGGGTTGCCGGAATGGCAGTGGATTCATACACCGGGCCACACAGACGGACATGTCTCCTTTTTCCGGCCTCGCGATCGGGCGCTAATTGCTGGGGACGCATTTATTACAGTTAAACAAGACGCGCTGTTTGATGTGGCTTTTCAAATCAAAGAAGTGAATGGTCCGCCCCGCTATTTTACACCGGATTGGCAAACGGCGTGGAATTCAGTGAAAAAACTTGCTGAGCTCAGACCCGCATATGTTGTACCGGGGCACGGTCAGCCGATGGAAGGAGAGGAGCTGGCAGAAGGTCTGTCTCGTCTAGTGGAGAAATTTCCTGATGTGGCGATCCCGGATCACGGCAAATATGTAGATGGTGAAAAATAAATAGCTCGTTCTGCCTGCTTCTCCAATGCTAGAATTCAAGAACAACGGAGGAGCAGGTGCTTCTTATCCCGCATCTAAGATTCCTGCTTCAAGAATGGAGCAGGGACCCCAAAGTCTAAGCAGGAGATCACAGCCTTTAAATGTCCGATTCCTTCGGTTCTTGGCAAAGGCGCTGCAATGTTAGCCGTCAACAGCGGAGAAGGAAAGAAGCTCCCGCTGTTTGCAGGTTCGCTTTGCGGCATGATAAATGTTGAGCCGGCCTTCTTTTTGAAACCTTTTTCCTGCGTCATCCGTATAAATCATTGACAACATGGAGAGGAGTTGCTTTATGGGGAATATATTCGTATTCTCGCTGATTGTTGGTCTCGTATCAGCGATTGTTCTTATACCTTTATCTAATCAAAAGAAAAAGCAAGAAAAAACACCGGGGAGAACGGCGATAAGATCTGCGGTTGCTGTTAGTATTCTGCTTGTGCCGGCAGTGTTGGCATTCTATTACTTCAGCAATTTAGATCGAAACCTCTCTTCGGTTTGGCCGCTATGGATCATAGTGACGGCTGCAGGAGCGGTGCTTGCTAAAGGGAAAGAGAGAATGATCAAAGCCTCTCTTTTTGCACTTAGTTTACTAGTGGGCATCTATTTCTTCACCGCTTTTGTATTTAACGCGGATGAGAAATTCAAGTCCGCCAAAATGGATGAAAAAGTGGAGATTGAAACGTTCGATGAGAAGAAAACACCGGCTAGTGTGCCGCCAAAATTTGCCCGCAACAAAATGAAAAAGGCCTTTGGACAAGTGCCTAAAACCAGTTATTATGAGCTGGGCCGTCTGCAGATCCAGAAGGTGAATGGCGAGTACGTGTATATTGCGCCGGTTGAGTTTTCAGGCTTATTTAAATGGTGGAAAGGGGATCGCACGCCGGGGTACTTTACGATGAGCGCCACAGATTCTTCGGAGAATCCAAAGTTCGTCAAAGCTGAAATGATATACACGCCATCCTCCTACTTTAATAAAAATATTGAACGCCATATTCGAATGAAATATCCGAATTATATTTTTTACGGCGATGCTCAATTAGAGGTGGATGATTCAGGAAAGCCTTATTATATCCGTACATTCGGCGAGTTTATTTCTGCCCGAAATGGATTTAAGGTAAAAGGAATTGTCGCGGTTAATCCGAAGACTGGAGAAACGAAGCTGTATCACTTGAAGGATATCCCAGCATTTATTGATGGAGCGGTATCGCCGGAAGCGGTGAGCCTGAAAAACAGTTATTTCGGAAACTATGTTCACGGGTTCTGGAACAGCATCTTCGGCAAATCGGATGTCAAGCTCCCATCAGATGAGGGAACAGAAGCCAATGTCAGCCCGATTTTTGATGAACGGGGAGAAATGTATTATTTCACCGATTTCACCAGTCCGAAAGAAGGAGTGGACTCGATGCTCGGTTACTCACTCACTCATTCAAAAACAGGAGAAGCCACCTATTACACGGGCGACTCACAAGAATCATACATGGATTCTCGCGGAGCTTTAGAGATTATTGAAAAGAAATTCATTGAAAAGAAATGGAAAGGACAAATGCCCGTTTTATATAATTTTTATGGTGAAGCCAGCTGGTTAACGCCAGTTCTTGATTCGAATGGATTTTTGCAAAATTACTTTATCGTTTCGGCCGCCAATCCGGAGATCTCTGTGTACGGGAATACGCCAAATGAAGCATTAAGGCTGTACAAGGCGGCCTTGCAAAGAGGAGGCAGTACGGTAGACGGCAGCTCTAAAGCTAAGAAGAAACAAACGAGCGGAACCGTTCTCAGAGTGTATAAAGAAAAGTCAGGGGACTTTACGCTTGTATCTTTCCTTTTGAATAATCGCCAGAGCTATATGATTTCCTCTGAAGCCGATCCGATGGCTATTTATTTAAAGGAAGGCGATCAAGTAAAAGTGAATTATTTAGACACAGGAGAAGCCTTTTTGCCGGCTAAAGAAATAACCATTAAAGGACTTGAATAAAGGAAGAAAACACGATGAACTGCTCATCGTGTTTTCTATTTTACTGAATGGCAGCTGCGGCAGCCGGGGCAAAAGGAAGCGTCATCAAACTTTTTGACCAATTTTCTAAAGAATTAAAAAGTTTATCGGTGGACAACCTGACTTATGGTAAAATGATGCCGTTAAACCATCTCATATAAGCAATGAATAGGAGATGTAGGCTTTCTATACGATGAACAGCGAAGGAGGAGGTTTATTTGCAGATGTACCGCAGAAGGAATACACCAGCTTTTACTGTATTAGCTTATTTTACATTCTTTGCCGGAGTCTTTTTATTTTGTATCGGGTTATACAATGAGGATAGCTTGGAGCTAAACGAAAAAGGCTATTATATCGCTGTTATGATTCTTGTCGCTGTCGGGGCCATTTTGACTCAAAAGGTGACAAGAGATAATGCGGAAGATCGTGAGCTAATGGCGGAGCAAGAAAGGCAACAGACTTTTTCCAAAAAAATCGACTAAACTTTCATGGAGGAAGGTGCTGAAGAGAGCGCCTTCCTTATGTTTTTTTAGGCGTTCTCTTGCAGAAGTGAACGCTTGTATGAGAGCAGACAAAGAGAAAAAAGAACCAAAAGAAACGGAGTTGTCAGATAAGTTCTTATTGAAGAAGCTGAGCCGGAATGAATAACTTAAGAATGCTGATACAAGGAGATTTTGCGGTTTGGGTTGCGGAGATCCCAATCCCGGAACAGCTTCGTACGAAATGATGAGTCATTTGGCGGATAGGGGAAGACAAGGGAGCGGAACTGGTATTTGAGGCAGCCGTTTCCCGTTCTTCACCGCAAAAACATGCGGATTACCGCAAAAAAAATAGCGGTCATCATTTAGAATATTGTGGAAGAACTGGTTAAATGGTATGATAGTAATTGGTAATATGTTCAAATGAGAGGGGAGGAGGCAGGGTATTTTCGGAAAAATAGAACAAATGTCGAGGGCGTATATCAAAAATTTGCAATTGACAGAGGATATTGCGGTTTTTTCCAAAGAAAAATTTAAAGACAATCGAACCCCATTTGCCAATGCTCTTAAAGTGCACTTGTATGCTTTTTCCGGCAGCTCCTGTCAAGGGAGGGAGGATATAAGTCCCTGTTTAGAAGCATTGATGCTCGCATTAGATATGATTGATGATATCCAAGATGGTGATAATGAACAGTCGGTTTGGAAGAAAAAAGGACAAGCTGTCTCCTTGAATGCAGCGATTAGTTTGCTGACAATCTCACTGCTGCATGTATTAGCACAGGCTAACCGCCCTGATATAGCTAAGATGATGCTGACTTATCTTTCTAGATCAATAGAGGGACAGCATCAGGATATATACGGGGATATTGCCAACGCGGAGCAGTATATAGAAATGATCAAAATGAAGTCAGGCAGTTTACTCGCTATGGCCAATCGGATGGGAGCCATGCTGGCAGGGCATCGGGACAGTCCCATTATAGAAGAGTATTCCTGCGATTTAGGCATTGCCTCTCAACTAGAGAATGATCTGCGGGATATCGTTAAAATGGAAGAAAAAAGCGACTGGAAATTAAAAAAGAAAACCTTGCCCGTTCTTTATTTATTAAATAAGGAAATTCAAGAAGGGGAAGTCGTGCGCGCGTATTACAAGGGAGAAATTTCTTTCGAGAAGCTGAAAGAACATCAAAACGAAGTCATTCATCTGCTGAAAAAATCGGGTGCTTTGAACTACACCATAGCTCAGAAAATTCTTTATGAACAGCGGGCGCTCCGGAAAATTGAAAGCTTGCCAATAGCGGATGAGAACATTCAAAGGATAAAAGATCATTATTTTAATAGGGAGGAAGACTAATGGAAGCAACCATTCATTACTTAACGAAATATCCTGAAGTGATTGAGCTGGTGAAACAAGAAATGGCCTCTTTAGTTGGAGTCACTAAGGAAGAAGAGCAGGCTATTATTAAATCTTTTGATGAAACCAAATTACAATCATATTTTTGGATGTAAGCGGATATGTCCAGAAAGAAGCCGCACCTCTTTTTTTACTTGATAGCGATTAGTGCGGTGTATTTTATCACGGTGATTATAGCCCATCCATTAATAGGCTTAAGGGTGATTCCTATCAGCGAGAACAAATGCGTGGTTACAGAAGTGTATTCACAAGGATGGGCTAGCTATAAAAATATAAATAAAGAAACACTAGTTGATTGCCAGACTGTCTCTAATACTCCATTTAAGTTGGAGAAGCTTGACCAAATTGTTCGGCATTACAATAAGCGGGAGATCGTTACATATAAAGGAATGCCGATTAGTTACTTAATATACAGCTTTGTGCCGATCATTTATTTTATTCTTTGTTTTTTAATAGCCTTATATTTGTTCTTTAAAAAAAGTTCAAATTATAGGAGTATACTGTCATCTTACTTGCTTTTATTGGTTAGCCTCGCGTACTTAGCCAGCGGCGTATCGGCTAGGGCCGATTGGTTCGGAATGTTTATTACTTTAATATCTCTTTATTTAATTCCGATCTTGCTACTCAAATACCTCCGTATCATGATAACTAAAAAACCTCGCCGCTTATCCGCTAAGTATAGGCTGCTGCTGTATGGACTGCTTTTTATTATTGCACTCATAAATACATTAATTGGTGCGGCAAAGTTTGCTTTAATGCCGTTTATATTACTGAGTCTGGCAGTGCTGCTTTATTTTATTTCACAATTTTGGGCTATTAAACAATCGATTCACTTTGTGAAAGTGAGATTTTTTATTTGGACAATTATTTTCTCACTGCTGCCCTTTATTTTGTTGTCAGCGATTACGGAAGTGTTATTTGGGACACAACTGATTGCCGCGGAAAATACAGCGTTTTTTTTATTGTTTATTCCGCTTTCCTTCGTATATGTTAATGTGCAAAAGGTATTCTTTGATTTTGATTTATTTATCAAAAGGCTTCTGGTTAATATTTTAATTTCATTATTGCCGGCCTCTGCATTAAGCGGAATGATCTATCTGAAAGAAGGATATTCTATATTTGTCTTTCAAGTTTTTTTGGCGGCGATTGTTCTTATGACCGCTTTCCTTTTCTTAAAGGATTTTATTGCTACCTATCTGCTGCAAAACGAACGAAAATTTCATGCCAGTTTGGCGAAGTTTTCCCAGGTATCCAGTCAAATCCATGACCGGCAAACATTGTTTTCCTACCTCAATCGATTGGTTAGCGCTGTTCTTCAAGTGGACGACGTGAAGGCCGTTCACTATGACATCAATCATCAACCGCAGGAGAACGGACAGTGTTCCGGGCAGCCGCTTGTGAAAGAGCCGTTCAGCATCGGTGATTTGCTAGAACTCTCTGATGGGTATGCGTTAGCTGTCAGCAAAAGCAACGGAGCCTGCACGTTTCTCACTTTCTCCTATAAGCAAAAGACGACGCAATTAAATAAAGAAGAAAAGCATTGGCTTAAATCCATTGCTCATTACACCAATATTTTGCTGGAAAATCTTAAGAAAACCGAGGATTTAGTTGCTGAAATCGAAGAAATGAGAGACGGCGGTGTTTCCTCGACCATTTCGCGCACGCTCCTGCTCATAGGGGAAAAAGAACGGGTGAAATTGGCGCAAGATATTCACGACTCGATTCTTCAAGAGCTTATATTTATCTGCAAAAACATCGAAATTATACAAAATCAACAAGGAGAGCGGACGCATGCTTTAGAAGATATTAAGCTTCAGTTAAGTGAGCAGATTGATTTTATTCGGGAGACTTGCTATGAGCTGAACCCTTTTTTCTTAAAAGAAATTGGTTTGATTGATTCGTTAACGGCTCTTTTGGATAAGTACAGAAAATCATGCGGCTTTGAAGTGGATTTTCAGGTCAGCCATGCTAAGTTTTTCATGAATATAGATGAGGATATGGCGCTGATTTTATACAGAATTGTTCAGGAGCTGATGAACAATGCTAAAAAACATTCAAAAGCAAATTTTATTTATGTGAGCTTAAGTTATCGTCAGAATCACTATGTGCTTGTGTATGAGGATGACGGCGTTGGATTTGATCTGAATCAAGGGCCTCATCAAAAGCATTTTGGCATGATCGGTTTGAATGAAAGAATCCGGAGCCTGCATGGAGAATGGACGATTCACACCGAGCCTTTTCAAGGGCTGCTGCTGAGAGCGACAATACCAAGTCAAAGGAACGATGCCAATGATTAATATGATTTTAGTCGATGATCATCGAGCTGTTGCGGAAGGAACAAAGGCATTATTGGAACAGGACGGACGCTTTTTTGTACATATTTGCTCGGATGAGAGCGGCATATACGGCATTATGGAAACGACTAATATAGATATTCTTTTAATCGACCTATACATGCCGGGGCTCAATGGAGTCGAATTATCGAAACGGATATTAGATAACTTTCCGCACGCCCGGATTATTATATATACAGGGTTTGATCTTGGGCAGCATTTTAATTTAATTGTTGAAACGCAAGTATCAGGATTTATTAGTAAAAGTGCCTCTCGCGAACAGATCGTTAACGCGATTGAAGCGGCATTAAGGGATGAGGTAGTGATTCCAATTCAATTGTTTAGGCAATTAAGAAGGGGTCCTATGGTTTCAGCTGTTCCAAAAGAAGGAAAACTGAGTGATATCAACCTGACAAAAAGAGAAGTGTACATTTTAATGGCTATTTCAGAAGGCCGGACAAATAAAGAGATTGCCCAGCAATTAAATTACAGTCAGCGAACGATAGAATATTCCATTACGAATCTCTTTGATAAATTGCAGGTGAAATCCAGAACGGAAGCCTTGTCGAAAGCGAGAAAATATCAATTGCTTCCCATCGTCCATATAGATGATTAACATACAGAGAGTACTCTTGAGGGCATCGCAGTTGACTTTTGCGGTGTCCTTATTATTTTGTGGTTTTCCGCAAATGGTTTGTGGCAGCCGTTTAGTATAAATATGCTAGAGTAATAGGTAAGTGCTTGATAAAATACCCATTTTTTGTGAAAAGAATTGGTAAAGGCATTTGTACGAGACTGAATACATAGGGCGTTTTTTTTCACTAACTTTTCATCTTCACCAGTGTGAAAAAAAGCAAGAAAAGAATCTACATAATGGTTAATAAGTTTTTGCAGATAACGGGTGATATAAGCGCCATCTAACTTAAGAGGAAGGGAGTGAAGGACCATTATAGTATTCAAGATCAGCCTGTTAAGCGATGCTGCCGCGGCTATGAGCAATTTTCAACCTATATACAGCCAGTTCTAGGGAGAAGAGGGATTAATGCATTAATAGGGATCATCTAGGGATTATACGAAAAGCGTAAAAGAAAGGAGCCCTATCATTGATTCAATCAGTTCAGCAAATAAAAACAGACAAACAGTTGCTTAAGCTTTTGGAGAACCCTTGTACTTTCGTCTGGACTAACGATGAACGGAGAGAAATCAAAATTAATCCGCATCCATGGGAAGGGTATGCTAGCTACCAGTTTATAGATATACCGCGTCACGGTATTTGTCCGATTGAAAACCTATGGGAATTTACAAAATTAATTAAAAGTAAATCGGTTTGAGGAATTTGAAAGAAATATTCAAAATGCGCCGTTCTCCATAGAAATTAGGAAGCTTTCCGCTTCGAGGAACAGTGATTGCCGGCTCAGCCAATGATCTTCTTACTCCAGAGAGGTTTTGGCTAGCGGTCTCTGCTTGTCAGCGGCTGTCTTACTGCAAAAGGTCTCTATTAAAAATGGGCTGTATTGCCTTTATTTTAAATAGAGGCTTTTTTGTATTTGAAAAAATATCTTTCTATGCCCGCTAGCGTCTTTTAAAGCAGTATAATAGACATAGCTTTCTATATTATCATGCAGAGGTGGCAACAATGATTAATCTTGGGGAACGTGTGCAGCAAACGAAACGGATACTGCGAATGGGCACGTTGAAAAAAATATTTACAGAGTTTGATCAAGAAATAATGGGGTTATCAGAAGAAAGCCGTCAGGCGAAATATCAAAAAATGTCGCAGAGCCCCTTCAGCTTTTTTCGCGGAAGTGCCTATCTATTCTATTATGATGCGGTGAATCATTGGTTTCCCTATCATACGCCACAAGACCGCCCGACATGGATTCAAGGAGATTTGCATTTTGAAAACTTTGGCGCGTTTCATAATGAGAAAGGCAAGCTCGTGTTTGACATTAATGATTTCGATGAAGGATACGTCGGCTCGTATTTATACGATTTGCTGCGAATGTCTGTGAGCATCGCGCTGGTCTGCCGGGAGCTCGCTTATCATACCGGCCAGCAAATCAATGTGATGGAAGCCTTCTTAAAGGCATACCACAAACAGATGGTTCGCTTTCAGGAAGGCAAAGATAAGCCGGAGACCTTCTTTGTTACGAAGAAGAAAGCTGATGGTGCGATCCGCAAACTGCTGAAAAAGCTGGAAAAAAGAAGCGAGGCGCATTTATTAAGCAAGGTAACCGATTATTTCCAGTCAGAGAGACAGTTTGCAGCGTCGGGGGAAATCCGGCCATTAAGCGATGCGGCCGAAGCAGTGATCAAACATATTTGGCCAGCGTATATGAAAACTGTCAAAAGAATAGAGAATGAAACGGCATTTACTATTAAAGATACCGCTGTGAAAAAGGGGTCCGGTACTGCCTCGATCGGATTGGACCGTTTTTATATTTTAATAGAAGGCGGGAAAAGAGAAGCGGGCATGGATGATATTATTTTAGAAATGAAAGAAGTTCGCACACCTGTTCCAGCCTATTTCATGCCATATCATCAAGCTTTTTGGGAGGCATTTTCTCATCAAGGCCAACGAGTGGTGATGACGCAGCGCGCCATGCATCACCAGGCCGATCCCTATCTAGGATATGTGACGATCGATGGCCGTGACTTTTATGTGCGCGAACGATCGCCTTATAAAAAGAAACTGAAGCTTGAGGCGATCAAAAGCGTGAAAGACATGACAGACACAGTCGAACAGATGGGGCGCATTACCGCAAAGGTACATGCGCGAGCCGATGCTGATATTAATGAAGGTCTTCTTCCGTATCACAGTGAAGAAGAGATTATTAAAGCGATCGGTGAAGATGTCGATGGTTTTGTTTATTATCTGTCTCACTGGGCATTTTCCTATGCCAATCAAGTCGAAAAAGATTACGCCTGCTTTTTAGAGCTGACTCGCAAATACCGAGAGTGAAGGAGATGCCGATTGCTAATCATTAGTGCTTGCTTAGTTGGAGAGAAAGTAAGATATGACGGCTGCCACTGCTTGCATCAGTCATTAAAAAGACTGATGGAAGAGGAAAAAGCTGTGGCGGCCTGTCCGGAATTAATGGGCGGCTGTTCTGTTCCGAGGGAACCTGCAGAAATCATCGGGGGCGGAGGGCAGGATGTACTGAATGGAACCGCCCGCGTGCTGACGAAGTCAGGTGAAGATGTCACCGATATGTATTTGATGGGTGCCCGTCTTATGCTGCAAAAAGCGCAGGAAGTCAAGGCTGATCTGGTGATCTTAAAAGAAAACAGTCCTTCATGTGGCAGCAGCTATATTTACAATGGAGAGTTTACTGGCAAGAAAGTGGCTGGAAATGGCGTGACAGCCGCATTGCTAAAGCAGCATGGATTTCGAGTAGCAGCGGAGACGGATGTGCGGGAGTAGAAGAAGAGCAGCTGTTCCGCACTAGGCTGGAACAGCTCTTTTATTCCGCTTGTAAGTGGTCCGTTTCAACATTTCCCGCTGTGGCTATAAAACGGCTGCCGCTTCTTTCTGCGCTGTTCTATTCCTCCTTTGCTGCAATTCTTTTTTCGCTTTCGGCATCAAAAAAATGAACTTTGCTCATGTCAAAGGCGAGCTTGAGCTTGTCACCGGGAGAAAACTCCTCTCGTGTATACAGTTGGGCAGTGAATCCCGTCCCGTTGAAGTGAGAATGAATAATCGTATGAGCACCGGCCAGCTCGCAAACGGCAATGGTGGCTTCAATAGTGGATGTCCGCCATCTATCCAAAAAGGCAGGCTCATAGCGAATATCCTCGGGGCGAATGCCAAGGATGAACTCCTTCCTCTCATATCCCAGTTTTTTTAATCGGTCCGCCTCTTTTTTCGGCAAGGCCAATGCTTCTCCGCCTATATAGAAATGCTCTCCTTGCAATTGACCGTGAAAAAAATTCATCGAAGGCGAGCCGAGAAAGTCGCCGACAAACAGATTAGCGGGTTGGTCGTATACTTCCTTGGGCGTTCCCACTTGCTGAATCCTTCCATCATTCATTACGACTAGTTTCGTGCCCATCGTCATGGCTTCTGTTTGGTCATGAGTGACATAGACGGTGGTGGTTTGAATTTTTTGGTGCAGCCTGACAATTTCTGTCCGCATTTGAACGCGCAGCTTGGCATCCAAATTGGACAAAGGCTCGTCCATTAAAAACACTTCCGCGTCACGCACGAGCAACCGCCCTAAAGCGACCCGCTGCCGCTGTCCTCCGGATAATGATTTGGGTTTTCGGTGTAATAAAGATTGCAAGCCAAGGGTGGCGGCTATTTCTTTTACCCGCCTGTCTATTTCTTTTTTTGATAGCTTCCGCAGTTTTAAATTAAAAGCGATATTGTCATATACGCTCATATGGGGATAAAGTGCATAGTTTTGAAACACCATAGCGATGTTGCGGTCCTTCGTGGGCAGATCGTTTATATACTGCCCGTTCATATAAAGCTCTCCTTTAGACACTTCTTCCAGCCCGGCGATCATTCGCAGAATGGTGGATTTTCCGCAGCCGGACGGGCCAACGAGAATGATAAATTCTTTATCCTGAATATGTAAATTAAAATCCTTTACGGCCAAGCTTTTTTGGTCATAGCTTTTATGTATGTTTTGGAGCAGCAGTTCGGCCATACGGTTTAAATCCTCCTAATCTTAAGGAGTCTTCATGGCTGAGCAATTCAGACTGCATTTATGCTATTCAGCCGCTTCAGAGCTCCAAGCTTCTCTCTTTTATAATAAAGTACAAAGAGAAAGGGTTCAAATAGCCATTCAAGCAAGTAAATGACAAAATAAAATTGAAAACCTGTGAAATAATGAGCGGCAAAGGCTGTCCGCCAGCTGAATTAAGCGGATTTCATCACAGGGAGCATTCATAACAGGAAGAAGTTGCCGATATAAAATCCGAATGTATTTGGCAAGGTACTTTTCTCGAAGCAGGTTCGCAGAAAGGAGGGGAATCAAAATGAAAGCTGTACAATATTCAGGGACGATTCATCAGCCGGTGACAATCTTTGAACTTGATATTCACCAGCCAGCAGACTGGCTGGAGATTCAAGTTTATTTCCGTATAAAAAAATGGCAGCATCTCTTTTTATGGGACCCAAATGGACGGCTGCGCTGGCAGTATGTTCATGTTCATGCTCCGAAAACCGCGGTGATCCATAAGAATGAGAAGTTGTCCGATTATGGCACGCTCCCTGGCGCACTTCCGCTTGGCACATGGAAGCTGGAAGTGCTCATTTTGCCGGAGCATTTGCCGGTTCAGCATAAATTAAATATAACGGCGGGTACGGGCCTTTGTTCATCCAGTGGGGAATGGTCAAACGATCAGAAGCAATATTGGGCGAACGCGGACGGAAAGGCTCCTATGCAAGCGAATCTTTACCCGATGACTAAAGCTAAGAAATGCGGACCTGCGTGGTATCGCGGCGACTTTCATACTCATACGGCGATGTCAGACGGAAAGATGACTGTAAAAGAAGGAATGGTTCAAGCGCGTAAACAGAAACTGGATTTCTTTGCGGCCACCGATCACAATCTATTGCCGACGATGTGGGTGGAGGATGAGAAAGTGCTGGTGATTCCTGGCATGGAAGTGACGTCATCTAAAGGGCATTTTAACGCGCTCGGCTTAACAAGCTGGGTCGATTGGCGTCCAACTCATCCCGACGGGGGAATGGAGTCCGAGCAGGGAATGAATCGCGTTGTATCCGAAATAAAAAAGGCCGGAGCGCTTTTTTCCATAAATCATCCTAGACTGGCTGCTTCTTCTTGGCTGTTCAATGATACAAGCTTATCAGACATTGATTCATTTGAAGTGTGGAATGATCCGACATTTCCGAAAAACCTTCAAGCAACCGAAGAGGCTTTATTATTATGGAACGAATTGTGGAATGCTGGCTATTGCGTTTGTGGGATTGGTGGTTCGGATTGTCATGGGCTGCCAACGGAAAGCTACGAGCCGAACGGGCTGCCGTCAGTTATCGGGGATCCGGCTACATATGTTTACAGTTCGGAGCTTTCGGCTCGAGCAATATTACAATCGGTGAAAGAGCGCCGAGTATACGTCACCAGAGGTCCGATCATCGACCAAACCGTTGAAATCAATCATGAAACATTCATGATAGGGGAGGATGTATCAGATCTCATTCACCGAATGGAAGAAGCAGTCGTTCGTTTCAAAGTAAAGGTGGATCCAGTGCCAGGAGGGAAATTGCTTTGGATTGAAAATGGCAAGGTGATTGACGAACAGCTCATGGATGGATCTTCCGAGTATGAATCCTGTGCCCAATGGAAGTCCGGTGAATTTGTGTGGAGACGCTTAGAAATACGGAGCGACACAGGGAACCTGCTGGCTTTTACCAATCCTGTATTTTCGGGAACGAAACCTCCAGAAATTGATACATGGGGTCAGCTGCTGGCAAAGGCAGGTCTTGTTTAAGGAATAACAAAGGTTCTGAAGAAATGAAGCAAGAATCCATGAGGATAGGGATTGAAACAGGGGATCATCTGACAGCAGCTTGATGATTTTGCGAGCCGTTTAAGTTAACCGGATCGTTCTGTTTTATCCCGTCTGTCAGATACCGTGTGACTCCCCTTCAATAATGGAGGGGAGTAAAAAGGCTAAGCGGGAGAACAGGGGAGGTTTTTGCCGCAGATCTGTCCATCATCTTGGGCAGAAGTGTCTTGTATAAGTCTAAGTGTTTATGAAAATAGATCCAAAAAATTTCCTGATGAATAGAAAAAATGATTCTAATAGCTTATAATATATAATGCTGTGTCATCAAGAAGAGGTCTATAGAATTATGTAAGGATCCCTCATAAGGGCAAACCTATTGAAAAGTAGGGGCGCAAAGCTGCGGGTCTAAAGCGGGGTGCTACGACAGCCGGGCTGCCAAATCACATTCTATGTATTCTTTTTACAGCAATGAAAAATTTGAGGAGGGCACCAATGATTATTTTAGACAAACCATATGTATCTCACTTGCTTTCAGCTTCAGTACAGAAATTAGGGGTTCCAGTATGGAAGGTAGAGGATGTATGGATTCCCAGTGAGGAGAAGCTAAAGGTTATGAAACAAGAGCACTTTCTTCAGGAGTTCTTGCATTCTTCGTTCCCCATTTTATTCAATTCCGAAAACGGCTTGCGGATGTTAAGTGAGCACGCGCCTGATCATCATTTAAGTAAAATCGCTTCTGTATTAAAGAACAAAGCGGAATTTAGAAGAATATTAACTAACCGCTTTCCGGAGTTTTTCTTTCGTGAAGTATCTTTTCACGAGCTGGAGTCTTTGGATGTAAACACGTTACCTTTCCCAATCATTGTGAAGCCGAATATTGGCTATTCCAGTATCGGCGTGTACCGAGTAGATCGAAGAGAAGATTTCTTTGGTGTGGTAGAACAGCTGAAACAAGATATGTCCATGGCGGGACAAGCGTATCCGAAGGAAGTGCTTGATAGTCAGACGCTGATCATCGAGGAGTTAATTGAAGGCGCTGAATACGCTGTGGACGCTTATTATACAGGAGATGGGGCGCCGGTTGTTCTCAATCTATTCAAAAGAATGTTTAGTGATGATAAGGACATGAGTGACCGGATCTATTACACGAGCAAACAGGTTCTAATGGAAGCATTAGATGAAGTACAATCCTTCCTTGCTCAAATCGGCCCTGTTTTCGGGATTAAATCGGCTCCGATACATATTGAGCTTCGCAGGAAAGAAGACGGAACGATTGTACCTATTGAAGCGAATCCACTTAGATTTGCGGGCATTGGGACGACTGAGCTTGGCAAATATGCGTATGGCGTCAATGTATACGAATACTATTTTCAGCAGTTAAGACCTGACTGGAGCCGCATCATTGAAGAGATGGATGACTCCATCTACAGCTTCTGCTGCGCAGAGTTTGCTCCGTCCATTGATTGCCAAGCGATCGAATCGGTAGATCATGAAGCTTTTAAGGCGCATTTTCAAGAAATACTGGAGTACCGCCCGATGGATTTCAATAAGTATACGACCTTTGCCGTAGTCTTTCATAAGGCGCCGGATCTTGAAGAAAACAAAAGAATCCTACAGCTAGATTTACATCCGTTTCTAAAAATGAAAGAGCATCAGATGATTTGATGCTATTATAAGCGAACATTGCATGAAATGTAAAAATCGGAGAGGAGCATGGATGTGTTAGCAGGTAAAAGAACCATAAGCGGAAAAATCAAATGGGGATTGCTGCTCCCTATTATTTCCTTAAGTATTATATTCAGTCTCACACTTTTCTTCATTTCCAATTACATAATAGACAAACATCTCGTTCCGCAATTTGAAGATAGTTTGCAAATGAAGATGGAGAAATTTCAAGATCTTTTTGACGAGGAGATCATTAATGAGGCGAAAACGGATCGAGCGGCGTACAGAAAGATATTATCCAGAGGAAATCAATTTCAAGAAAGATATAATCTTGAGAATGTCTATATTATGAGTAAGGTAAATGGAAAAGAGGTCATTTTATTTCTAAGCAATGCGGATGACCATTTAACTCCGCTTGATTTTACGAAAGATCAGACACAGGCTCTTTCTACGTCTGATATCGTTCTCAGCAATTTTTATGAGGATGATTATGGCACACATAAATCAGCCTTTTTGCAGGTTGAAGGAACGGATTCTGTGCTTGGCTTAGATACAGATGCAGACTTTATTGTCAAGCTGCAGAAGAATCTTTTGCTTATATGCATTGTATTTTCGGTTCTTTTCATTGCAGTCGGATACTTGATTGCCCGCTACATTTCCAAAAAAATATCCAATCCGATTGTAGAGTTAGTTCATCATACAGAATCAGTGGCGGGCGGTGATTTATCAAAAGAAATCACTATAGATAGCAATGATGAAACGGGAAAATTAGCGGAAAGCTTTAAAAAGATGCAGCAGCAATTGAAAGAAACGCTAAATCATGTTTCTACGACTGCTGATCACGTAGTATCTGCGTCCAATGATTTATCTCAAAGCACGGAGCAAGTGACAGCCATGATTAACCAAATTTCCGAGGCGATCCAAGAAGTGGCCGCCAACGGCGAAACCGTCGCCAGCGGAGCCGTTCAAAATCAGGCAGCCATTCAGGAAATTTCGGATGGCATTGCCAACATCTCTAAATCAACCTCGGAAATTTCAGATGAAGCGTTAGATGCATCGAAAGAAGCCGAGCAAGGAAATCAGGTGATCCAGCAATCTGTTGATGGTGTAGAAGCTATCAATAAGTCTGCGAAAATGACGATGAAAGTGGCCGAGCAAATGGCTCAGCGTTCACATGAAGTGGGCAAAATCACACAAATGATTACGAATATATCTGATCAAATTAATCTGTTGGCTTTAAATGCTGCCATTGAAGCAGCCCGGGCAGGAGAATACGGAAAAGGATTTGCTGTGGTTGCGGATGAAATCAGACAACTAGCCGAACAATCGGCCTCTTCAGCCAGTGAAATATCCCAGCTGATCCATGAAATGCAAAAGGATTCCAGCCAATCCGTCACAGCGATTTCTAAAGTGGTAGACGAAATAGAAGGTGAAACGGCATCTGTACAAACAGCCGGTGAATCATTCCAAAAAATCACTTCACTAATTAATAATATGACAGGCAAGATTCAATCGGTAGCCGCCACTGTGCAAGAAATATCGGCTGGTTCAGAGCAGGTATTGGCCACTACTAATGAGACGGTACAATCGTTAGAAGAGACATCGGATCACGCTCAAAATGTGGCTGCCTCCGTCGAAGAACAGTCGGCGGCAATGGAAGAAATGACAGGCACGGCTACTCAGCTTTATGAAATGGCGGAGCATTTGAAATCACAAATCGCACAGTTTAAAACGAAATAATGGATTCACGTATGAATGGCATAGATTCAAAACGGGCAAAACGTGGTAACATATCTGTAAGTGTTCAATGAAGGAGAGTGTGCCATGAGCGATTTGCAACGTCAAATTATTGCAGAGCTGAAAGTAAAGCCTACCATTAATCCGCGGGAAGAAATTCGGAAAAGCATTGACTTTATGAAAGCTTATTTACGGAAGCATCCTTTTTTAAAAGGGTATGTTCTTGGTATTTCAGGCGGACAGGATTCTACATTGGCAGGGAAGCTTGCCCAGATGGCGGTCGATGAGCTGAAACAAGAGACAGGGTCAGATGAGTATAAATTTTATGCGATCAGACTGCCAAACGGAGTCCAAAAAGATGAAGAGGATTGTCAGGATGCCCTTGCTTTTATTCAGCCGGATGAAACGTACACGGTGAACATCAAGGCAGCGGTAGATGCAAGTGAAGCGGCGCTCAAAGGGGTTGGCATTGCCTTAAGCGATTTCGCGAAGGGGAATGAGAAAGCTCGCGAGCGGATGAAAGTTCAATACAGCATCGCTGCGATGAAGAATTGTGTCGTGATCGGCACGGATCATGCAGCTGAAGCCGTAACTGGTTTCTTTACTAAATATGGCGATGGCGGAGCGGATATTGTTCCTCTCTTTCGTTTAAATAAGCGTCAGGGCCGCCAGCTGTTAAAAGAGTTAGAGTGTCCTCCGCATTTGTACACAAAAGCGCCCACAGCCGATTTGGAGGATGAGCGGCCGCAATTGCCGGATGAAACAGCTCTTGGTGTTTCGTATGAGCATATTGATGATTATTTAGAAGGGAAAGAGGTGCCAAGAGCCGCTCAGCAGCAAATTGAACAGCTCTACCTAAGCTCCCGTCATAAGCGTCATCTGCCGGTCACAATCTTTGATGACTTTTGGAAATAAAGAGAGAAATATTTTAAAGACAGCTTCACTAGTCTTATAAAATGCAGGAATACCCGATGGCGGGTTTCCTGTCCTGTAAAGCAACGCGGAAAGCCGCGTTGCTTTTTTTTAGGGGCCATCATGTAGAGATTCTAAACGGCCTTGGATGAAAAAAGAATTGAAGCGGTTTTTAGATATGGTAAATCCTTGCATGCTCCTTTTTTTCAAAAGCAAGTCTAAGCCAATGAAAGCCTTACGTTTTTTTGAAATGGTTGCTTTTTGCAGCCAATGAAAACGGATCGAGCTATCCCTCTCCTTCCAAGAGTTCTTTGGTGCGGGCGGACCTTCTTGTTTAGAAGCGGGAGACTTCCTTCGGATGGAAGTGAACATCAAAGCGGCTCCGACCAGCAACCAGCTTCCTCCTTCATATATAAATCAGAAATTTCCTTATACTCGATTGTCATGAAGAGAAGAAAAGTATTTTTCAAACTGTGTAGATGTTTTTATGATTATTCATTAATAACCGCTCAATCCCTGTTATTACATTATATTTAAACATAAAAATGAAATATTATTCATTTTTATGTGGACGGATGCGCAACTGTTTGATACAATTCTACAAAACTCGAATTTTTATACTCGATCCATTATAAATATAAATCGAGGGTATGAAGGTAAATGAGTCGATGATTTGAAGGAGGGAAGCATGGTGGAAAAGTTTGAAAAGATTTTGGCCGCGATGACAGAATGGATATGGGGCATGCCGATGATTTTGCTTTTGCTGGGTGGGGGACTGTTCCTGACGATACGCTTACGTTTTTTTCAATTTCGTTATTTTCCCCATATTATAAAGGATACGTTTGGAAGTATGTTCGCACGTACAGATGCACAAGGCTCAGTGTCTCCTTTTCAGGCGACCACTTCTGCACTAGCTTCTACTATTGGAGCGGCCAATATTGTCGGAGTGCCGGTTGCTATTGCTTTGGGAGGACCGGGCGCGATCTTCTGGATGTGGCTCGTAGCGATGATCGGAATGGCTTCCAAATATTCAGAGGTCGTTCTGGGTGTGAAATATCGAGTCAAGAATAAATCGGGCGAGTGGACGGGAGGCCCCATGCATTATTTAGAGAAAGGGCTTGGCTGGAAGCCGGCAGCTCTGTTCTTCGCTTTCTTTCTCATGATTGAGATTCTGGCCAGTGCGATGGTGCAATCCAATTCACTATCAAAAACTGTGCAATCCTCATTTCATATTTCCCCTGTTTGGACCGGTTTGGTGACGATGATACTAGTGGGGCTCGTAACGGTCGGGGGCATTAAGCGAATTGGTTCCGTTACGGAAAAATTCATTCCGCTGATGGTGGCGATTTATTTCATTGCCGCTCTCATTGTTTTAGTGGATCATGCAACAGATATTCCCGCTGCGTTTGCGCTGATTTTCACTTCGGCCTTTTCTCCGGCGCCGGCTGCCGGAGGATTTGCTGGTGCCGGGGTGGCCGCGGCTATTCGCTGGGGATTAGCGCGCGGTATTTACTCCAATGAAGCTGGAATGGGAACGGCGCCCATTGCCCATGCCGCTGCCAAAACCCCTCATCCGGCCAAACAAGGGCTATGGGGAGTATTCGAAGTCGTGGTGGATACGCTTATCGTCTGTACCATCACCGCGTTAATCGTTTTGACATCAGGTGCCTGGAAGGATGTCCCTGCCGATCAAGCATCTACGATGGTAGTGGCTGCTTTATCGAATACCGTAGGAGCTGGCGCTGCTGGTGCTATCATTTCAATTTGTTTATTCTTCTTTGTTCTTTCGACGATTGTGATCATCGTTTTTTATGGTGAAAAGCAGGCGGAATACTTGTTTGGTTTAAGATTTTCTAAGGTCATGAGGTTTATTTATTTAGCAGCCGTTCTCGTTGGCGCTCTCGGCGGATTGGAATTCATTTGGCAATTTCTTGACTTAATGCTGGCGATGATTATTTTGCCGAATGTAGTGGCCTTGATTTTACTGAGCGGGGAAGTGTCAGAGCTGACAAAGGATTACATCAGCAAATACATTCATAAGGATGAAAGAAAGAGCCGGCACACGGCTTAAAAAGAGCACTTGACGCTTGCATGGCGTCAGGTGCTTGTATTTTGTTTTAAGAGTTTGCTGATTTCTAGTCTGAATATTTAATTAACTCTGGAACAGCTTGACCGCATGGGTCTATAGAGATAAAATGATGTCAAATTAGCTCGAAAAACAAGGACCTTCATATATTTTCGATAATATGGTTCGAAAGTTTCTACCAAATCACCGTAAATGATTGGACTATGGAGGCAGATTCTTTTAGGAAACAACTAGAATTCTGCTTTCTGTATTGAAGGGATTCTAGTTTTTATTTTATTTTGGATGTCGAGCGGTTAAGTGCATATTAAAGGAGTGGAAAGTGTGGCAGGAAAAGCAGAATTGCAAAACCAGGAAATGATTCTCGTTTTGGATTTTGGGAGTCAATACAACCAATTGATCACTCGGCGCATTCGCGAGTTGGGTGTATACAGTGAGCTTCATCCGCATACCATCACAGTGGATGAAATTAAAGAAATCAATCCAAAGGGAATTATTTTCTCCGGTGGGCCTAACAGTGTATATTCAGAGCAAGCTTTCCATTGTGATGAAGGAATTTTTGATTTGGATATTCCCATCTTCGGAATTTGCTACGGCATGCAGTTAATGACGAAGCATTACGGCGGAAAAGTCGAGGCCGCTTCCCATCGTGAATATGGCAAAGCCGCCATTCAGGTGAAAAATCAGACAGCGCTATTTAAAGACCTGCCAAATGAACAAGTGGTGTGGATGAGCCACGGAGATCTAGTGGTGGAAGCGCCGGAAGGCTTTACAGTGGATGCGGTCAGCCCATCGTGCCCAATCGCTTCAATGAGCAATGAACAAGAAGGTTTATATGCTGTCCAGTTCCACCCTGAAGTGAAACATTCTGTGTACGGAAATGAATTATTGAAGAACTTTGTCTTTGAAGCGTGCGGCTGCAAAGGCGATTGGTCTATGGAAAACTTCATCGAAATTGAAGTGGAGAAAATCCGTCAAGTGGTCGGCGATAAGAAGGTTCTTTGTGCACTTAGCGGCGGCGTGGATTCTTCGGTTGTGGCTGTACTGATTCATAAGGCAATCGGTGACCAGCTGACCTGTATTTTTGTCGATCATGGGCTTCTTCGCAAAGGAGAGGCGGACAGTGTCATGAACACCTTTGCTAAAGGTTTCCATATGAATGTCATTAAAGTCGATGCCAAAGAGCGCTTCTTAAATAAGCTAAAAGGTGTATCAGATCCAGAGAAGAAGCGGAAGATCATAGGTAATGAATTCATCTATGTCTTCGATGATGAAGCGAAGAAGCTTGAAGGTATTGAATTTTTAGCACAAGGTACGCTCTATACAGATATTATTGAAAGCGGAACAGCAACCGCGCAAACGATCAAATCCCACCACAATGTGGGCGGTTTGCCAGAGGATATGCAGTTTAAGCTTATTGAGCCGCTGAATACATTGTTTAAAGACGAAGTTCGCGCGCTTGGTTCAGAGCTTGGCATTCCTGATAATATCGTATGGCGCCAGCCTTTCCCAGGCCCTGGACTCGGCATTCGCGTACTGGGTGAAATCAGCGAAGAGAAATTAGAGATCGTTCGTGAATCCGATGCGATTTTGCGTGAAGAAATCCGCCTGAACGGGCTGGAAAGAGAAATTTGGCAATACTTCACGGTCCTTCCGGATATCCGCAGTGTAGGTGTAATGGGAGATGCCCGCACATATGATTACACAATCGGGATTCGGGCCGTTACCTCCATCGACGGCATGACATCAGACTGGGCCCGCATTCCATGGGAAGTGCTGGAGAAAATCTCCACGCGCATTGTCAACGAAGTTCCTCATGTAAATCGGGTAGTGTATGACATCACAAGCAAACCACCTGCAACGATTGAGTGGGAATAATTCACTAAGAACATTTGAAGTACAAACGTTGATTTGACTGCATTTCGATGGTACGTAAAATGGATAAAACAAAGAAAAATGAATAGGTTCTCCGCTAAGATTCCGCCAGAGGAAATGGAGAAAAATGAGGGGCTGGGACAGAACTAGCTTCTTTACATAGAAAAAAGTGAAATCGCATCGCCGATTTCACTTTTTTCATTTAAGCTTTGGTTTATGAGCGAGCGTTCTCATCCTCTCCGCATATTTCCTTACATTCACGGCCATCAAAGCGAGACCCGTTTCATTTTCCACCTTCGATTTTCCCCGGACAGAAAATCGGGTGAAACCCAAATTAGCCTTCAATAATCCAAAAACTGGTTCTTCGTCGATTTTACGCTGGCGGTAAATCGCACCTGTTTTTTCTTCTGAAAGCTTCGTTCTTACATATTCTTTTTGCTGTTCCCCTTTCTCATTCACCATGAGTTTGCGGTTTTTCCCTTCTTGCGCTTTTGTGCAAAGCGGCCGCAATGAGCAGCCTGTACAGTCTTCACATTCGTACATTTTAAACTGGCGCTGGAAGCCCGATTTATCTGTACGTGTGGAATCGTATTGAAAGATGAGCTGTTTTCCATTCGGGCATGTGCAGGCATCCCTTGCTTCATCATAAGCCCAGTTGCTGGTTTTGAATGGGTTCTTTTTATGTTCTTCAATTGCGAGATTAAACGCTACACTTAATAAAATTCCAGTTAACCGATGATTAAATAGACTGAGGGACTCTGCGCCATTTTATATGGAATAGCCTAACCGGCACAGCCAGATTACTTGTAAAATCGGGTTTCCTGGCTGGGGAGCCATGCTGTAGAGGCTCCATGTCAAGTTGCTAAACATAAGGCCAACACTCTTCCGCTGACAAGCTCAACCAGCTAGCCGTTCTAGATCCTCTTTGAAGCACTCTTCGGGTGTCTTGTCACCGAGAATCTTGCGAGGCAGGTGGTTACACCCATTCTGAACAGCGGTCATAATGGGTAAGATGTTTGAACCTGCGTTTTTCTGTGGTAGAATGAACCTGAGCCATGGATCAACCTCCGTCATGATTGTGTTTTGGTCGACTTAATCATTCACGGTTTATCGTGGCTCTTTCATTTATTTAGCTTGTTGCATTTGTTTATACAATTAGCCAATTAACAAGAATAAAAAATAGTTAAGGAGTGAAATTCATGGAAATATTTGATTACTTAAGGCCTGTTTATTACTTAATCACCTTACTTTTAACATTTAATTTATTATACTTAATCTTCCTAAACAAAAAACTGAAAGAAAATATTTATGTTTTTTTCAATTCAGTTATTCTTACTACAATTGGTATAATTTTATTATTTCAACAGGGAATAATCGTAGATAAATTCAATATGTCCGGTGATTCCGTAATTTTCTATTTATCTATATCTTTTATAATTATAACTATATTAAGCGGCTTATTTGCATTTAAAAAAAATAAAGAGGGCTGTCCCAAAAGCCGGTGAAACCGACTTTTGAGGACGGCCCCTTCAGTTGTATAAAGTGGTGCTGTGCGGGAGGGATTTCTTGAAAAACAGTTCCTTCCCTTATACTTTTAAAGAGATTAAAGACTTATTCAGTTTGGACTCCTCTATATTTATTACCATCATATTTTTTCTTATTTCTATATTCATGATTTGCGGGTCAGTGATTATTGAATGGGTGATGTTGTCTGTCTTCATTTATTTTATTACATCTCTTTTATCACCTGCTGCGAGCAATTTCAGGACCGTATTTAGTGTGGTTGGCTTCAGTTGGGTTCCTGTTATTCTTAAAACTTTATCCTTCGCTGTACTTGTTTTTATCACAGGAGAAGTATTTGAGCCGATAGGATTGCTAGCTTTGTTTCCTAACTTAGACCATCATGTGTTCGTTGCGTTCCTTAATCAAGTTGAGCCCTTTTTGATATGGCAGTTTGTTTTATTGTATTTTGGTGTTAAAGCATTATTGAAATTAGAAAGCCGGATTGCCTCTTTACTCATTATAAGCATTACCTTTGCAGCAAACTTAGCATTAAAAACGATTCCCTCGATCATGACAAGTTTCCTATAGTTTAAGGAGGTTAGCGGCAATGAAAAAAAGAACACTCATATTTTTACTGGTCGCGGCGTTTTCCACAGCAGTGGTTATGATGACTGAGTTGGGTGTCCGTTCAGCCGTCTTATCGCCGTTTATTCTTCTCGATTCAAATAAACAAGAAGGCGCTCATAAGCTTTTGACCGGGTATTCCATATACCAAGGGGATTATCTTCTGGACATTCAAAATACTACAGCAGGCCATGATGACCGTTCACTCGCTTTTCATATTGGACGTACCGATTATCAGTTCAACAAAGTTGATACGGGAAACATTACCCTGCCAGCGGGAGAAGATATGACCATGATGACGAGAAGAGGGGTTGAAGCTTCTTTTAATGAAGAGGCGACGATTCAATCCAGTGAACGGAAATTCTTTTTTAATGAATATACAATCCATGCGGGGGAAAAAGATGCATCATTATCCATCCAATTGAATTCAGAGTTTAGTAAAGCTCTTATTCTTATGATATATTTTTGCTCATTTTTATTACCTTGTCTTCTAGCTTTCTTTTTTAATCAGATTCTTTCATTGCGTAATCTTTTTACGTTATTTACGCCATTTATATTGGCTGGAATCCTTCCGTTGTTATTAAATTATCATTTTACGATGGGATATGTTCTGCTTCTGACGAATTCATACATATGGAGCCTCGTTTTATGCATCTTCCTGCCTACATTTTTATCGGTTCTATTGACGACTGCTGTATACGAATGGACGGTGAACAATGGAGAAAGTGAGGATACCACAGAGGAGCTTGAAATAAATAACACGGAATTTCTTCAATTTACAAGAAGAGAGACGATTGGAATTTCACTGCTAGTTGCAGGTGGGCTTGGCTATTTTTGCTTGTTTTTTCTCATTCCACTTTCCTTATATGTGGAAATTGTGGATAATTGGTATTTGTTTATCATTTGGTATTTATCGTTAACATTTATTATTATGCTAGTTTATACTATACTGCACCGTTTTATGGGGAACTATGCCGACGTGGGGAGCACTGAGCCATTTTGCTCTTTGAAAAAAACGATAGAGCAGGCATGTAAGGTAAAAGTCAACCTATTTATGAAAGAAGAGTCTGGGGATGAGACAAATGCCTGGGTATACAGCACTCCTTTAACATCT
Organism: Bacillus xiapuensis; assembly: GCF_002797355.1. Classification (GTDB taxonomy): domain Bacteria; phylum Bacillota; class Bacilli; order Bacillales; family Domibacillaceae; genus Bacillus_CE; species Bacillus_CE xiapuensis. The sequence goes on from NZ_KZ454939.1 coordinate 280,985, forward strand.
AGAAAAGGCGTTAACATTTATATGACAGAAGGTTTGGTGAAAAAATTCACTTTAAATGAGATTAAAGCCGTGTTATTTCACGAAATGGGTCATGTCAAATTAAAGCACGGCTGTTGGATACTATCTATCACTTTTGGAGTAGCAACAGCCATCAGCCTGATTATGTTTTATTCTAGAAAAATCATGCTTGGATTTGGATGGTGGCATTATATAATCATTTTTCCAATAGGAGTGGTATTTTTAATATTGCTTACGGAATGGCTACCAAATAAAATCAGCAAAATGTTTGAACATCAGGCAGATGAATATGCTGTAGTGCAACTAGAGGATAAAGAATTATATATTCAAACATTAATGAAACTAAACCGAATTAGTGAAAAAGAGGATGATGAGTTTGACTCGAAAAGAAAAGAGTGGAAAGAGACACATCCGTCCTTTCAAAAAAGAATTAAATTTATCAAGGATTTGACATGAACATGGAAAATGGATTCGGAATTAAGGCACTCGGTATATCATTTATGAAAAGAAACCGTGACGCTTTTTTATTCTCACTTCTAACCATTTTAATCAGCTTTTTTGGACCGATGATTTATTTACAGTTAACGGGTGCAGGCGATGTGAACACTATAGAACAGGCTGTTACAGTGATGAACATGGAAAATTCCGACGAGGAAGACCTTACGTGGCAGTCTGTGTTTTTCCATAATTTAATGATCTTATTGCCGGTATGTATTGGTGTGTTATCATTTGGTTTCGTTTCCTTTTCTATATTGTTTTACAAGGTGTAGACGTCAAGTCGAATTGGCTCTTACGCAGTTTTGGTGAAGTCTTTAGCTGATTGTTTTTCCGGTATAGAAAAAGAATCGGTGGGTATCGACGATTTTCGTTTCGAAAAGGTCATGCCTATGGCACATGGATTTGTGATCTTATCACACATCAACCTCTTGCGATTTTGTCCGATCGTACAGGTGAAACAGTGACACAGTGGCTCAAACAACATTCGCAAATTCAAATTGTCAGTCGAGATGGTTCGATTACGTACCGAGAAGCCATTGAAAAAGCCAACCAAAAAATTCAACAAGTAAGTGACCGGTGGCATTTGATGAAAAATGCACGAGAGGGTTTAGAAAAGTGGTTAGAGCGACATATTCCTTCGACTATTGAATGGCACGAAGACACAAAAATCAAGAAGGAGAACGAATCATCTCCCCAACCAGTTGATGAAGAAAAATGGAAATGAATCGAACATATACAAGCCGATTATCAAGAAGGGATGCGTGTGACCCATTTAGCGAAAAAATATCAACTCGCTCGTGATACCATTTATAAATATTTGGATCAGCAAACACCTCCTGCGAAAACACAACGTAGAAGAAAGCCCGCACAACTCAAGCTCCAACCTTATTACGAAGCGATTATAGCTTATAATGAACAGCATTTTACGACCAATCACATCATTCAAAAGCTACATTCACAGTGCTTCTGCCGTGAGACGATTTTTAGGGCCTTACAGAGCAAATAAAAAGCAACGGTTCCAAGCAGAAATAAAACAATGTGTCACAAGAAAGCAAGTGGCCAACTATCTGTGGGCTGGTTCTGATGCGTTGACTGAAAGAAAGAGAGCCATTTTGAAACATTGTCAAACAAAGTTTCCTTGTTTAGTCCAAGCAGCGGACATCATTCAACCATATCGAACCTTCTTTAAAATGCGTGACCTTTCGGCGTTTCTTGATTGGATGACCGCTCAATTGTCCAATAAGCATTCACCGCTCCATTCCCACAGCAAAGGATTCGCAAAGACTTAAGTGCTGTAAAGAATGTGTTGACGATGCCATTCACAACGGTCTACTAGAAGGACACATCAATCGACTCAAATTTCTCAAACGCATGATGTATGGACGGGCGAATCCTGATTTACTGGAAAAGCGTGTACTGTATCAGCCCTAATGATATATCGAAATAACAATGGAAAGTAACTATACATATACTCAGGCTTGTTCACCAAAATTGCGTAAGAACCGTCGAATTTTACACTTTTCGCTAAGTTATCTTTTACATTTTAGTTGATACACAGTCCACTTGACATGGAGCCTCTACAGGTACGTTGACCAGCCTTGAAGCCTTGAGATTAAAGGGACGATGGCTGTTGCACCAAGGCTATCATACTTGTTTCTCCAAATAAAGTGGACGACAAATGTAGCTAAAAGTGTAAAGTCGATTTCAGCGAAAACTGTAAAATGTATTCTGGCGTTTACAGCTAGTTCTGTCCCAGCCCCTTCAGCTCTTTTTTATTTTCCTTTGTATTCATTGCTTTTACTCTTCTGCATAGTAATGAGATAAAAAACGCTTTTGAACTAATATCCCAGGAAGTTAGTAAATTGATATAGGGTTTGTCATAAGAAAATCCTTCAAACAGCGGAGTTTTTCTTTCAGCCCACTGCTGTTGAAAAGAAGAACAAAGGCTAGCATTGCCATGTCCTGTTGCAACACCCTTGAACGCAGGTTCCCTGCTCTATTCTTGAAAGGGGTATACAGGTTAAAATTAGTTTAGGGATCGATCGAAATATAGACGAACAAAAGGAAAAATAAAAATTGGAATGTTCGTGTTTTCTGTTGACGGAGCGGGAGAACACGCATATAATGAAAGAGAAATAATCAATATAGAGATTACATCGTATAATCTCGGGGATATGGCCCGAAAGTTTCTACCGAGCTGCCGTAAATAGCTTGACTACGAGGTAACAGGATGGATAGGTCTCTTTCTATCTTTCCGTCACCTATGGTCGTGCTTCGAACCGCTCCGGTTCGAAGCGCTTTTGTATTTGTTGGGCGAAAAGATGGAAAGGAGCAGATGCATGAAAAATTATTTTCAATTTCAAGAATTAGGAACGAATTATCGCCGGGAATTTATTGGGGGACTGACTACCTTTTTGTCAATGGCCTACATTCTTATTGTGAATCCTCTTACGCTTTCTTTAGCGGATGTGCCGGATTTACCGGAAGCGATGATGATGGACAAAGGAGCCGTTTTTACTGCGACAGCGATTGCGGCGGCGATTGGTTCATTGCTCATGGGGCTTCTAGCGAAATATCCAATTGGGTTAGCGCCGGGGATGGGGCTGAATGCTTTTTTTGCTTATACAGTCGTGCTGACGTATGGGATCCCATGGCAGTCTGCTTTGACTGGAGTGTTATTTTCAGGAATCATTTTTATTTTGCTGACCTTAACAGGGGCGCGAGAGAAAGTTATTAATTCTATCCCGGCAGAGTTAAAATATGCGGTCGGAGCAGGAATCGGTTTATTCATCACCTTTATTGGTTTAAAAAATGCCGGAATTATTACCGATAATGAAGCCGTTCTTGTCGGGTTAGGTGATTTAACAGCGGGGCCTACACTGCTGTCGATATTCGGAATTTTCCTTACCGTGATTTTAATGACAAGGGGGATCAATGGCGGCATCTTCATCGGTATGATCATCACGGCTATGGCGGGCGTAATGACTGGCTTGATTGAACCGCCTAAGAGCGTCGTGGGTCCTATTCCAAGTCTTGAACCAACTTTCGGAGTGGCTTTGGAAAGTATATTTCAATCACCTGCAGAGGTATTTACTCTTCAAATGCTAGTAGTTGTGTTAACATTTTTATTTGTCGATTTCTTCGATACTGCGGGAACACTTGTAGCTGTGGCGAACCAAGCTGGCTTGATGAAAGGGAATAAATTGCCGCGCGCAGGGAAAGCGCTTTTGGCTGATTCTTGTGCGACAGTCGCAGGAGCGCTCCTTGGGACTTCAACAACGACCTCTTATATTGAATCTTCCGCAGGGGTGGCAGCCGGAGCAAGAACAGGGTTTGCAGCTATCGTAACCGCTGGATTTTTCTTAGTGTCATTGCTGTTCTTCCCGCTGCTGGAAGTGGTCACTGCTTCTGTAACAGCTCCCGCTTTAATTATTGTGGGTGTGCTGATGGTTTCTTCATTAGGGAAAATTGACTGGGCGAAATTTGAAATCGCTGTACCAGCCTTTTTAACGATCATTTCCATGCCGCTTACTTATAGCATTGCTACGGGAATTGCCATTGGGTTTATCTTCTATCCGATTACGATGATCGTGAAAGGAAGGGGAAAAGAAATTCACCCAATTATGTACTTTTTATTTAGTGTATTTATCTTATATTTTATTTTCCTTGCGTGATTTGATGGTAAGGGCAGGAGCTTCTTTTTTAAAAGGGGCTCCTTTTATTTCTAGAAGATCTGCGATGCTGTACCTCTTCGCTTTACGCCATAGAAGTTTGATTTTTTGCGAGGGACATACACTGCTTTAGCCTAGAACGCATAGTTTACAATAGAAAGACTTGCAGCTGAATTTACTCTCCATCAGAAAGAGAGCAAAACGGATAAACTCGGAAATGTATATAATGAAGGAAAATGTTTTGGTACTTAAGTTTTTAACGCTGAAGTGGTATGAAAGGGTGGTTGGGCGTTTGCCTATTTAGTGCTTGAAAGAGGATGCAGCTAGGCGGAAAAGGATAGCAATTAAAAAAATATTAAAAAACCCCTTTACAAGTCTTTTGTAAGCATGATATTATATAAAAGTCGCCGATAAGCGACGGGATATTGATCCTTGAAAACTGAACAAAATAAACGTCAACGTTAATTCAATTTATTATTATGAGCTAAGCAAACAATCTTATCGGAGAGTTTGATCCTGGCTCAGGACGAACGCTGGCGGCGTGCCTAATACATGCAAGTCGAGCGGACTTAGCGGGAGCTTGCTCCTGCTTAAGTCAGCGGCGGACGGGTGAGTAACACGTGGGTAACCTGCCTGTAAGACGGGGATAACTCCGGGAAACCGGGGCTAATACCGGATAAGTTCTTTCTTCGCATGAAGGAAGATTGAAAGGCGGCTTCGGCTGTCGCTTACAGATGGACCCGCGGCGCATTAGCTAGTTGGTGAGGTAACGGCTCACCAAGGCGACGATGCGTAGCCGACCTGAGAGGGTGATCGGCCACACTGGGACTGAGACACGGCCCAGACTCCTACGGGAGGCAGCAGTAGGGAATCTTCCGCAATGGACGAAAGTCTGACGGAGCAACGCCGCGTGAGTGAAGAAGGTTTTCGGATCGTAAAGCTCTGTTGTCAGGGAAGAACAAGTGTCGGAGTAACTGCCGGCACCTTGACGGTACCTGACCAGAAAGCCACGGCTAACTACGTGCCAGCAGCCGCGGTAATACGTAGGTGGCAAGCGTTGTCCGGAATTATTGGGCGTAAAGCGCGCGCAGGCGGTCTTTTAAGTCTGATGTGAAAGCCCACGGCTCAACCGTGGAGGGTCATTGGAAACTGGAAGACTTGAGTGCAGAAGAGAAGAGCGGAATTCCACGTGTAGCGGTGAAATGCGTAGAGATGTGGAGGAACACCAGTGGCGAAGGCGGCTCTTTGGTCTGTAACTGACGCTGAGGCGCGAAAGCGTGGGGAGCGAACAGGATTAGATACCCTGGTAGTCCACGCCGTAAACGATGAGTGCTAAGTGTTGGAGGGTTTCCGCCCTTCAGTGCTGCAGCTAACGCATTAAGCACTCCGCCTGGGGAGTACGGCCGCAAGGCTGAAACTCAAAGGAATTGACGGGGGCCCGCACAAGCGGTGGAGCATGTGGTTTAATTCGAAGCAACGCGAAGAACCTTACCAGGTCTTGACATCCTCTGACCGCTCTGGAGACAGAGCTTTCCCCTTCGGGGGACAGAGTGACAGGTGGTGCATGGTTGTCGTCAGCTCGTGTCGTGAGATGTTGGGTTAAGTCCCGCAACGAGCGCAACCCTTGATCTTAGTTGCCAGCATTCAGTTGGGCACTCTAAGGTGACTGCCGGTGACAAACCGGAGGAAGGTGGGGATGACGTCAAATCATCATGCCCCTTATGACCTGGGCTACACACGTGCTACAATGGATGGTACAAAGGGCTGCAAGACCGCGAGGTTTAGCCAATCCCATAAAACCATTCTCAGTTCGGATTGCAGGCTGCAACTCGCCTGCATGAAGCCGGAATCGCTAGTAATCGCGGATCAGCATGCCGCGGTGAATACGTTCCCGGGCCTTGTACACACCGCCCGTCACACCACGAGAGTTTGCAACACCCGAAGTCGGTGGGGTAACCCTTACGGGAGCCAGCCGCCTAAGGTGGGGCAGATGATTGGGGTGAAGTCGTAACAAGGTAGCCGTATCGGAAGGTGCGGCTGGATCACCTCCTTTCTAAGGATAACGGAAAGTAAGAACGCTGTTCTTACTCCAACGAAACGTGACGTTTTATTTTGTTCAGTTTTGAAGGATGAATGCCTTCAAAAGATCAACATTGTTCTTTGAAAACTGGATAATATCGTATAAAGTAACCAAGCAATACCGAGTAATCGCCATTTTAGGTTAAGTTAGAAAGGGCGCACGGTGGATGCCTTGGCACTAGGAGCCGATGAAGGACGGGACTAACACCGATATGCTTCGGGGAGCTGTAAGTAAGCTTTGATCCGGAGATTTCCGAATGGGGAAACCCGCTGTTCGTAATGGAACAGCATCCCTGTCTGAATCCATAGGACAGGAGAAGGCACACCCGGGGAACTGAAACATCTCAGTACCTGGAGGAAGAGAAAGCAAACGCGATTCCCTGAGTAGCGGCGAGCGAAACGGGAACAGCCCAAACCAGAAGGCTTGCCTTCTGGGGTTGTAGGACACTCTATATGGAGTTACAAAAGAGCGGCATAAGCGAAGCGGTCTGGAAAGGCCCATCAGAGAAGGTAACAATCCTGTAGCTGAAATGCCTCTCTCTCCTGAGTGGATCCTGAGTACGGCGGAACACGTGAAATTCCGTCGGAATCCGGGAGGACCATCTCCCAAGGCTAAATACTCCCTAGTGACCGATAGTGAACCAGTACCGTGAGGGAAAGGTGAAAAGCACCCCGGAAGGGGAGTGAAAGAGATCCTGAAACCGTGTGCCTACAAGTAGTCAGAGCCCATTTATGGGTGATGGCGTGCCTTTTGTAGAATGAACCGGCGAGTTGCGATTTCATGCGAGGTTAAGCCGAGAAGGCGGAGCCGCAGCGAAAGCGAGTCTGAACAGGGCGAATGAGTATGAGGTCGCAGACCCGAAACCAGGTGATCTACCCATGTCCAGGGTGAAGGTAAGGTAACACTTACTGGAGGCCCGAACCCACGCACGTTGAAAAGTGCGGGGATGAGGTGTGGGTAGCGGTGAAATTCCAATCGAACCTGGAGATAGCTGGTTCTCTCCGAAATAGCTTTAGGGCTAGCCTCAAGGGAAGAGTCTTGGAGGTAGAGCACTGTTTGGACTAGGGGCCCCCATCGGGTTACCGAATTCAGACAAACTCCGAATGCCAAAGACTTATCCTTGGGAGTCAGACTGCGAGTGATAAGATCCGCAGTCAAGAGGGAAACAGCCCAGACCGCCAGCTAAGGTCCCCAAGTATACGTTAAGTGGAAAAGGATGTGGAGTTGCTTAGACAACCAGGATGTTGGCTTAGAAGCAGCCACCATTTAAAGAGTGCGTAATAGCTCACTGGTCGAGTGACTCTGCGCCGAAAATGTACCGGGGCTAAACGTATCACCGAAGCTGCGGATGGACACCAACCGGTGTCCGTGGTAGGAGAGCGTTCTAAGGGCGGAGAAGCCAGACCGGAAGGACTGGTGGAGCGCTTAGAAGTGAGAATGCCGGTATGAGTAGCGAAAGAAGGGTGAGAATCCCTTCCACCGAATGCCTAAGGTTTCCTGAGGAAGGCTCGTCCTCTCAGGGTTAGTCGGGACCTAAGCCGAGGCCGACAGGCGTAGGCGATGGAGAACAGGTTGATATTCCTGTACCACCTCTTTACCATTTGAGCAATGGGGGGACGCAGGAGGATAGGGCAAGCGCGCGGCTGGATATGCGCGTCCAAGCAGTTAGGCCGGTGACGAGGCAAATCCCGTCACCATACAGGCGGAGCTGTGACGGCGAGGGAAATAAAGTACCGAAGTTCCTGATTCCACACTGCCAAGAAAAGCCTCTAGCGAGGTAACAGGTGCCCGTACCGCAAACCGACACAGGTAGGCGAGGAGAGAATCCTAAGGTGAGCGAGTGAACTCTCGTTAAGGAACTCGGCAAAATGACCCCGTAACTTCGGGAGAAGGGGTGCTCTTTGAGGTGAATAGCCTCGAGGAGCCGCAGTGAATAGGCCCAGGCGACTGTTTAGCAAAAACACAGGTCTCTGCGAAGCCGTAAGGCGAAGTATAGGGGCTGACGCCTGCCCGGTGCTGGAAGGTTAAGGGGAGCGCTTAGCATTAGCGAAGGTGTGAACTGAAGCCCCAGTAAACGGCGGCCGTAACTATAACGGTCCTAAGGTAGCGAAATTCCTTGTCGGGTAAGTTCCGACCCGCACGAAAGGCGTAACGATCTGGGCACTGTCTCAACGAGAGACTCGGTGAAATTATAGTACCTGTGAAGATGCAGGTTACCCGCGACAGGACGGAAAGACCCCGTGGAGCTTTACTGCAGCCTGATATTGAATTTCGGCACAGCTTGTACAGGATAGGTAGGAGCCTTTGAAACCGGAGCGCCAGCTTCGGTGGAGGCGCTGGTGGGATACTACCCTGGCTGTGTTGAACTTCTAACCCGCACCCCTGATCGGGGTGGGAGACAGTGTCAGGCGGGCAGTTTGACTGGGGCGGTCGCCTCCTAAAAGGTAACGGAGGCGCCCAAAGGTTCCCTCAGAATGGTTGGAAATCATTCGCAGAGTGTAAAGGCACAAGGGAGCTTGACTGCGAGACCTACAAGTCGAGCAGGGACGAAAGTCGGGCTTAGTGATCCGGTGGTTCCGCATGGAAGGGCCATCGCTCAACGGATAAAAGCTACCCCGGGGATAACAGGCTTATCTCCCCCAAGAGTCCACATCGACGGGGAGGTTTGGCACCTCGATGTCGGCTCATCGCATCCTGGGGCTGTAGTCGGTCCCAAGGGTTGGGCTGTTCGCCCATTAAAGCGGTACGCGAGCTGGGTTCAGAACGTCGTGAGACAGTTCGGTCCCTATCCGTCGCGGGCGCAGGAAATTTGAGAGGAGCTGTCCTTAGTACGAGAGGACCGGGATGGACGCACCGCTGGTGTACCAGTTGTCTTGCCAAAGGCATCGCTGGGTAGCTATGTGCGGACGGGATAAGTGCTGAAAGCATCTAAGCATGAAGCCCCCCTCAAGATGAGATTTCCCATAGCGCAAGCTAGTAAGATCCCTGAAAGATGATCAGGTAGATAGGTTCGAGGTGGAAGCGTGGCGACACGTGAAGCTGACGAATACTAATCGATCGAGGACTTAACCAAAGAAAAGCGGAAGGCGCTCGTCCAGCGGCGACAAGCACAAGATCAGCTGACTGCAAGGTTGTTTTTGAACCTTGAAGACAGATGACCTTGTGACCTCGAGCCGCTAGCGCCTGCAGCTAGACAGAAAAGCGAAAGCGGCCGATCAGACTCGGCAGGCATAAGACGGACTGCCGAAGTGGCGTTCTTGGCCACACAGACGTGACGGCTTATGACCGAGAGTCTGGCCGCTGCAGCTAGACAAAACGAAAAGCAGAAGGCGCTGAATGAGCGCCTTCTGCTGGACAGCACAAACAAACAATGGCACGGTTTGCTGGTTACTGAAACATATTATCCAGTTTTGAGAGAACAATTCTTTCAAACTTTATACAGTCTGGTGGCGATAGCGAAGAGGTCACACCCGTTTCCATCCCGAACACGGAAGTTAAGCTCTTCAGCGCCGATGGTAGTTGGGGGTTTCCCCCTGTGAGAGTAGGACGCTGCCAGGCAAGCAAGAAAAAGAACAGCGCAGGCTGTTCTTTTTTGTTTGCCTGAATTATATTATGGATAAAGTAAATGTTCAAACTGTGACAGGAGAAAATCCTTCAGCGCTTTTGTGCTTTCATGCCATGAAAGAATACAGGATAAGGAACCATTTTAGAAGATGAATCCAGCAGTTAGAAAGCAATCATTTTAATCTTGAATTCGCTCATTGTTTGGATTTCCCTGTATTTACCTTTCTTTTTTCTAGTAAGAAAGTGTGTTACACTTACAACAATATGGACAGATAAGTAGGGAGGCCTTTCCATTGCTTGAGAATGGAGTAATGATGGTTGTCATCATTTTGGTTATTAATGTAATATATGTATCTTTTTTTACAATACGAATGATTTTGACATTGAAAGGGTATCGCTATTTAGCGGCTTTTGTAAGCATGATCGAAATTGTTATTTATATTATGGGATTAGGTCTCGTCTTAGATAATTTAAATGAAATTCAAAACGTGGCGGCTTACGCGGTGGGATATGGATTAGGTGTCATTGTGGGGATGAAACTTGAGGAAAAGCTGGCTCTTGGGTATATTACTGTAAATGTGATAACGAAAGAGTATGATAAAGATCTTCCGAAGATGCTTCGCGCGGAGGGGTATGGCGTGACGAACTGGGCTGCCAATGGCTTGGAAGGTGAACGGATGGCGTTGCAAATATTAACACCAAGAAAATATGAACTGAAGCTGTACAGTCAAATTAAAGAATTGGATCCGAAAGCATTTATCATTGCGTATGAACCTAAAACCATTCACGGAGGATTCTGGGTGAAAAATGTAAGAAAAGGGAAGCTGTCTCAATGAGCAAAAAGAAGTTTTATGTACAAGAAAATGAAACGATTGATCAATGTTTAGCACGAATGAAGGAGGAAGGATATATCCCTGTTAGAAGAATAGAGCAGCCGGTATTTAAAAAGGAGAATGTGAATGGAGAAATGAAATATACACCAGCAGGGAGAGAAATCATGTTTGAAGGGAAAAAAGTAATCTAAAATACGAACATTAATAAAAATAAAGGTTAAATTGTTCGATTTTAATTGACATTATCCTTTGAAGCTTGTTAAGATGAAGATAACGAATACGGAACCTCATATAAAAGTGAGAATAGGGCTCACAAGTTTCTACCCAATTACCGTAAATAATTGGACTATGAGGAAAGTAAAATTATCTGGATCTTTCTTTTGAAGTAACAAGTATGTATACACCCAGATGAGTTGCTTTCTCATGTTTTTAGAGAACAGCTCTTCTGGGTTTTTTGATTCTATCAATTCATTGTGGAGGTTAAATCATGTCAGTAGATGTTGGCGTTATTATGGGAAGCACCTCGGATTGGGAAACGATGAAGCACGCCTGTGAGATTCTGGAGGAATTGCAGGTTTCATACGAAAAGAGAGTCGTGTCTGCTCATCGGACGCCGGATTTGATGTTTCAATACGCTAAGGAAGCGAGAGAGCGGGGAGTGAAGGTGATTATTGCCGGGGCAGGCGGTGCTGCTCATCTTCCGGGAATGGTCGCAGCCCAAACGACTCTTCCAGTAATTGGCGTGCCTGTTCAGTCCAAAGCATTGAATGGAATGGACTCATTATTATCCATAGTACAAATGCCCGGGGGTGTGCCTGTCGCTACTGTAGCGATTGGAAAGTCAGGGGCTGTCAATGCCGGACTGCTGGCCGCACAAATATTATCTATAACCTCTGCAGCACTTGCTGAGCGTTTGCAAGAACGCCGTGAAAAGTTAAGAGAAACTGTCATGGAAAGTAGTGATCAGCTTGTCTAAAGAAATCATTAAGCCAGGTCAGACTATTGGGATCATTGGAGGGGGGCAGCTTGGGCGAATGATGGCTTTAGCAGCCAAAGAAGCCGGCTTTAAAATTGCTGTCCTTGAACCGGGCGAGAATTCTCCATGCAGCCAAGTAGCTGATATAGCCATTACCGCTGCATACAATGATGAACAAGCGCTGAACAGATTGGCTGAAGTGAGTGATGTCATCACTTACGAATTTGAAAATATTGATTATGAAGGGCTAAAGCAGCTTCAAAAGCATGCTTTCCTTCCCCAGGGAGCCGAACTTATTAAAATAACGCAAAATCGGATAACGGAAAAAGCCGCTATTGTAAAAGCTGGTGTACCGGTGGCTCCGTATGCGGTTATTCATCAAGTTGATGATCTTTATGCCAGTATAGATCAGCTTGGATACCCAGCTGTATTGAAAACGGCACGGGGCGGATATGATGGAAAGGGACAATTTGTCATTAAAGAGAAAGCCCAGATTGAGGAAGCTTCCAAGCTGCTGCAGCACGGGGAATGTGTACTTGAAAAGTGGGTTCCGTTTGAAAAGGAGATATCCGTGATCGTGTCCCGCAACATCGCAGGAGAAACCGCGTATTTTCCGGTTGGGGAGAATATACATATCGATAATATTCTTCATCAAACGATTGTACCGGCCAGAATATCGGAAGAAGTGCGGATGAAAGCAGAAAAAGCGGCAGGAAGCATTGCTCAAGCACTTTCTTTAGTGGGCACATTGGCGGTGGAAATGTTCGTAGGAAAAAACGAGGAAATTTACATTAACGAGCTGGCACCAAGACCTCATAATTCAGGGCATTATTCCATTGAGGCCTGCAATATTTCGCAATTTGGCCAGCATATACGGGCTATTTGCAATTGGCCGTTAAGAAAGCCGGAATTATTGAAGCCCGCTGTAATGGTCAACGTACTGGGGGAGCACTTGGAGGGAATCGTAAGCAGCTTAGCTGAACATCCGGAATGGTCGGTTCATTTGTATGGAAAAGCAGAAGCAAAAGTAAAAAGAAAAATGGGTCATATTACGATCCTGAACCATGAACTAGACGATGCGCTGGAAGAAATTGAGGCATGCGGGATCTGGGCCATAAGTCAAGAAAGAATTGGAGGATAGGAACAATGATCGAACGTTATACACGCCCGGAAATGGGAGCAATTTGGACGGAGGAAAACCGTTTTAAAGCCTGGTTAGAGGTAGAAATTCTAGCTTGTGAAGCATGGGCTGAGCTGGGAGAAATACCAAAAGAAGATGTGAAGAAAATTCGCGAAAACGCGGCTTTTCATATTGATCGAATCAAAGAGATTGAGAAAGAAACACGCCATGACGTTGTAGCGTTCACCCGCGCTGTATCCGAAACGCTTGGAGAAGAGCGCAAATGGGTGCATTACGGTCTGACGTCCACAGATGTAGTAGATACAGCCCTTTCTTATTTGCTGAAGCAGGCAAACGAAATTTTAATCAAAGATTTAGAGAATTTCATCGAGATTCTGCGAAATAAAGCAAAAGAGCATAAGTACACAGTGATGATGGGACGAACGCACGGGGTGCATGCTGAGCCGACTACTTTCGGGTTGAAATTGGCTCTTTGGCACGAAGAGATGAAACGTAATCTTGAGCGGTTCAAGCAAGCCGCTGAAGGCGTGGAATACGGCAAGATCTCCGGAGCGGTTGGAACCTACGCGAATATCGATCCGTTTGTAGAAGAATATGTATGCAAGCATCTTGGAACTAAACCGGCGCCGATTTCGACGCAGACGCTGCAGCGTGACCGGCACGCTCATTATATAAGCACCATTGCCTTAATCGCGACATCCATTGAGAAATTTGCCGTGGAGATTCGCGGGCTGCAAAAAAGCGAAACGCGTGAAGTGGAAGAGTTTTTTGCTAAAGGGCAAAAGGGATCATCCGCCATGCCGCATAAACGGAACCCGATTGGCTCAGAAAATGTCACCGGGCTTGCCCGCGTTATTCGTGGTCACATGATGACGGCGTATGAAAATGTACCGCTCTGGCACGAGCGCGACATTTCTCATTCTTCAGCCGAGCGCATCATTCTTCCGGATGCAACGATCGCATTAAATTATATGCTGAACCGATTTGGGAATATCATTAAAAATTTAACCGTCTATCCGGAAAATATGAAGCGCAATATGGATCGCACCTTAGGGTTAATTTACTCCCAGCGTGTTCTCCTTGCTTTGATTGATAAAGGTATGGTTCGTGAAGCAGCCTATGATACGGTTCAGCCGAAAGCGATGGAAGCTTGGGAAAAGCAAGTGCCATTCCGCCGTTTAGTAGAAGAAGACGAGACGATCACTTCCAAATTAACAAAAGAAGAAATAGCCGATTGTTTTGATTATCATCATCATTTAAAGCATGTCGATACGATTTTTGCCCGTTTAGGCCTGCAGGATTGATGAAGGTCATGCAGGGGGGGAACTGCCCCTCTGCTCTTTCTGATGATTGAAGATTGCTAATATTCCTTAAGAGGAGGAGTCATAATGGAAAAAGGCTCAATGCTTTACGAAGGAAAAGCGAAGCGAGTATATGCGACGAAGGAAGACGAGATCGTACTAATTGAATATAAAGATTCTGCAACCGCTTTTAACGGAGAGAAGAAAGCAGAGATTTCCGGAAAGGGAAGGTTAAACAGTGAAATTAGCAGTTTAATCTTTGTAAAGCTAAAAGAGCTTGGGATTACTTCTCACTTTATTAAGCGAGTATCAGATCATGAGCAGCTTGTCAAACATGTTCATATCATTCCGCTAGAGGTGGTCACGCGCAATGTCGCAGCTGGCAGCTTGGCAAACCGCCTAGGTCTCCAGGAAGGGGAGCGTTTAAATACGCCCATCGTAGAGTTTTATTATAAAAATGATGAACTGGGCGATCCGCTTGTGACCGAAGACCATATTGCTTTATTAAAGATTGCATCGGAAGAAGAAGTAAGGGCAATGAAAGAGCAAGCCTTGCAAATCAATCAAGCGCTGCTTTCGTTATTTGCTGAGATGGAGATTGATTTAATTGATTTCAAAATAGAGTTTGGGAAAGACAAAGCAGGCGTTATGATGCTGGCAGATGAGATATCGCCAGACACATGCCGGCTTTGGGAGAAGAAATCGAACCGCAAATTAGATAAGGATTTGTTTCGCCGTGATTTAGGAAATCTTATTGAAGCCTATACGGAAGTTTTTGATAGATTAGGAGGAAAATCAGCATGTTCAAAGTAAAAGTGTACGTTACGTTAAGAGAGAGTGTATTGGATCCGCAAGGTAAAGCGGTGCAGCAATCATTACGAAACCTTGGCTACCAAGGAGTGGAGGATGTGCGCGTTGGAAAGTACATGGAATTGACGCTGGACAGCTCCCATACGGACGTGGAAGGAACGGTAAAGGAAATGTGCGAAAAGCTTTTAACTAATCCTGTCATCGAAGACTATCGATATGAGATTGAGGAGTGTGTGAAGCAGTGAAATTCGCGGTGATTGTATTCCCAGGCTCTAATTGTGATGTGGACATGTATCACGCAATAAATGATGAATTGGGTGAGAAAGCAGAATATATTTGGCACGATGCTGATGATCTGAGCAGCTATGACGCGATATTATTACCGGGTGGATTTTCGTACGGCGATTATCTCCGTTCAGGCGCTATCGCTCATTTATCCAATGTGATGAGTGAAGTAAAGAAAGCGGCGGAAGCAGGAAAGCCGGTATTAGGTGTTTGCAACGGCTTTCAAATTTTGCTTGAATCCGGTCTGCTGCCCGGCGCGATGCTCCGCAATCAGAACTTAAAGTTTATTTGCCGGACGGTTACACTGCAGGTTGAAAACGATCAGACATTATTTACTTCCGCTTATCAAAAAGGCGAGCACATCGCCATTCCGGTTGCCCATGGCGAAGGGAATTATTACTGTGATGAAGAGACGCTTGCTCAATTAAAAGCAAATAATCAAATCGTGTTTACTTACACGGATAATGTAAATGGAAGCTTAGAAAATATCGCGGGAATTGTCAATGAACAAGGAAATGTTCTTGGCATGATGCCGCATCCGGAACGCGCAGTAGATGAATTCCTAGGAAGCGTGGACGGTTTGAAATTATTTCAGTCAATTGTGAAATATTGGAGGGAATCCCATGTCGTTAATGCTTGAGCCCAATGCCATTCAAATTAAAGAAGAGAAAATTTACCGTGAATTAGGCTTAACAGATGAAGAGTTTGCCAAAATAGAGAAAATTCTTGGCCGAACTCCTAATTACACAGAGACCGGCTTATTCTCTGTTATGTGGTCAGAGCATTGCAGCTATAAGAACTCCAAGCCTGTGCTTCGCAAATTCCCAACTTCAAGAGACAAAGTTTTGCAAGGTCCCGGTGAAGGTGCAGGAATTGTTGATATTGGGGATGAGCAAGCGGTCGTATTCAAAATCGAAAGCCATAATCACCCTTCCGCAATCGAACCTTATCAAGGAGCAGCGACAGGAGTCGGCGGGATTATCCGCGATGTCTTCTCTATGGGGGCTCGTCCAGTAGCGTTGCTTAACTCCCTGCGGTTCGGTGAGCTGCAGTCCAAACGCGTGAAGTATTTATTTGAAGAAGTTGTGGCGGGAATTGCCGGCTACGGCAATTGCATCGGCATTCCAACAGTCGGCGGTGAGGTGCAATTTGATCCGTCCTATGAAGAAAATCCTCTAGTCAATGCGATGTGCGTAGGGCTGATTGATCATAAGGATATTAAGAAGGGACAAGCAAAAGGTGTGGGCAATACGGTCATGTATGTGGGCGCCAAAACAGGGCGCGATGGCATCCATGGCGCCACCTTTGCTTCTGAAGAATTGAGTGACCAATCAGAAGAGAAGCGTCCGGCCGTACAGGTCGGCGATCCGTTTATGGAAAAGCTGCTCATTGAAGCTTGTTTGGAATTAATCCAAAATGATGCTCTTGTTGGTATCCAGGATATGGGGGCAGCGGGGTTGACGAGTTCTTCAGCGGAAATGGCGAGCAAAGCCGGCTCCGGCATTGAAATGAATATGGATCTTGTGCCGCAGCGTGAAACAGGGATGACTCCATATGAGATGATGCTTTCTGAATCCCAAGAGCGCATGCTGATTGTCGTCAAAAAAGGCAGAGAAAACGAAATTGAAGAACTGTTTTCCAAATATGGATTAGAAGCGGCGGCAATTGGAAGGGTGACGGATGACGGCATGCTTCGTTTGCTTCACAAAGGCGAGGTGGTAGCTGAAGTGCCAACAGACGCCTTGGCGGAGGATGCGCCCGTTTATTACAAGCCTTCCCGGGAGCCGGAACATTTCCGCAAATTCCAAGAGATGGATGCGGATATACAGCAAGTGGGGGATTACAAAGAGACGCTCATTCAATTGCTTTCCCAGCCTACGATTGCCAGTAAAGAGTGGGTGTACGGGCAATACGACTATCAAGTGCGCACGAATACAGTAGTAGCTCCAGGATCGGATGCAGCGGTGATTCGCGTTCGCGGGACAGATAAAGCATTGGCGATGACGACCGATTGCAATTCCCGCTATCTTTATTTAGATCCGGAAACAGGCGGAAAAATTGCCGTGGCCGAAGCTGCCCGAAACATCGTTTGCTCAGGCGGTGAGCCTTTGGCGATTACGGACTGCTTAAATTTCGGAAATCCTGAGAAACCGGAGATTTTTTGGCAGTTGGAAAAAGCGACAGATGGAATGAGTGAGGCTTGCCGTGTGTTAAACACACCGGTAATCGGGGGGAATGTATCACTCTATAATGAAACGAAGGGCACTGCTGTTTATCCTACGCCGGTTGTCGGTATGGTGGGATTGATTCAAGAGCGGGCCCATATTACAACGCAAAGCTTTAAACAAGCAGGCGATTTGATATATGTGATTGGGGAAGCAGAAGACGAATTTGGCGGAAGTGAATTGCAAAAGCTTCAGCATGCAGGAAAGATCTTTGGCAGAGCGCCTCATCTGGATTTGGCTGTGGAGATGAAAAGACAGCAGGCATTGCTTCGAGCGATTCAAGCGGGAACCGTGCAATCTGCTCATGATATAGCAGAAGGCGGCTTTGCCGTGGCGCTTGCTGAGAAATCATTCGGCACAGGGTTGGGGGCGGAAGCAGCGATTGCTGGCGAAAACGGGACGGTTAGTCTGTTCAGTGAAACGCAATCGCGCTTTATCGTAACGGTGGCTAAAAGACACCGTCAAGCGTTTGAAGCAATCCTTCCGGAAGCGCAGCTGATAGGAGAAGTGACAGAAGAAGCGCGATTGACGATTAAGCATAATAATTGTGTGATCGTTGAAGCGGAGATTTGTGAACTCGAAGATGCTTGGAGAGGAGCGATCCCATGCTTGCTGAAATCAGAGGTTTAAATGAAGAGTGCGGGGTATTCGGTGTTTGGGGCCATGAGGATGCACCGCAAATCACCTATTACGGACTTCAGAGCCTGCAGCATCGAGGGCAGGAAGGAGCCGGAGTCGCTGTCACAGATGGAGAAAAGCTTGTTGGAGTTAAAGGGGAAGGACTGGTAACTGAGATTTTCACGCAGGATAAGGTCAGCGGGCTTTCCGGTACAGGAGCGATTGGCCATGTACGGTATACCACAGCAGGAGGCGGAGGCTACGAGAATGTCCAGCCGCTGCTTTTTCACTCGCAAACAGGAAGTCTAGCTCTTGCTCATAATGGAAACCTGATCAATGCCACTGCGCTGAAGCATCAATTAGAAGCGCAGGGAAGCATTTTTCAGACGACATCGGATACAGAAGTGCTGGCCCATCTTATTCGCCGTAGCGGATTTGGCAGCATGAAGGACCGGGTCAAGAATGCTCTTTCTATGTTAAAGGGCGCTTACGCATTTCTCGTTATGACGGAAAAAGAATTAATGGTTGCGCTGGATCCAAACGGCATGCGCCCGTTATCCATCGGCAAGTTAGGGGAAGCTTATGTAGTAGCTTCGGAAACATGCGCTTTTGATATCGTCGGCGCTCAATATGTTCGTGAGGTAGAACCCGGGGAATTGATTATTATGGATAGCAGCGGCTTGCATTCCGAACGCTTCTCCTTAGCTACTAATCAAGCGATTTGCACCATGGAGTATGTCTACTTTTCTCGGCCGGACAGCAATATTCACCGGATTAATGTCCACAGTGCCAGAAAGCGCATGGGCATTCAGTTGGCGAAAGAAGCGAAGATCGAAGCAGATGTCGTAACGGGCGTACCAGATTCAAGTATTTCAGCTGCAATCGGCTATGCGGAAGAATCGGGTATTCCTTACGAAATGGGGCTGATTAAAAACCGTTATATCGGCCGCACCTTTATTCAGCCATCCCAAGCCTTGCGCGAACAAGGTGTGAAGATGAAGCTGTCGCCTGTTCGCGGGGTTATTGAGGGAAAAAGAGTGATTATGGTAGATGATTCCATTGTTCGCGGAACGACAAGCAAACGGATCGTGAAAATGCTGAAAGAAGCCGGAGCCAAAGAAGTGCACGTATGCATTAGTTCTCCGCCGATCAAATACCCTTGCTATTATGGCATTGATACCTCGACACAGGAAGAACTGATCGCGGCATTTTATACAGAGGAAGAATTAAGAGATGAGATTGGTGCAGATTCCTTAATATTTCTCAGTCTGGATGGAATGGTGGAAGCGATTGGCCATGAGAAGCAGAACGGTCACTGCGGGCAGTGTCTCGCTTGCTTTACGGGAAATTACCCAACCGAAATTTATCCGGACACATTGCATCCGCGCAATAAACAAATCATGTGTTAATGAAAGGTAAGCTGTCTGTTTTAGACGGCTGTTCCTGGCACTATTTTTTTAAGGAGGCACAATGAATGGCAAAGGCGTATGAAGCGGCAGGAGTTAATATTGAAGCAGGCTATGAGGCGGTAGAGCGGATGAAGAAGCATGTCAAGAGAACGAATCGTTTAGGTGTGATGGGAGCGCTTGGCAGCTTCGGAGGGATGTTTGATTTGTCTGCTTTGCACATGAAAGAGCCTGTACTCGTTTCTGGCACGGACGGTGTCGGCACGAAATTAAAGCTGGCATTCGGCATGGATCGGCATGAGACGATTGGAATAGATTGTGTAGCGATGTGTGTCAATGATGTGATTGTTCAAGGAGCGGAGCCGCTTTATTTTCTAGATTATATTGCTTGCGGAGAAGCAATTCCAGAAAAAATCGAGCAGATCGTCAAAGGGATAGCGGATGGCTGTGAGCAGGCGGGCTGCGCTTTAATCGGCGGAGAAACGGCGGAAATGCCCGGCATGTACAGCGATGGAGAATATGATATTGCCGGATACACGACAGGGGCAGTTGAAAAGAGCCGGCTGATTACCGGTGCGGATATTCAAGCTGGAGATGTCATCATCGGGCTGCCTTCTAGCGGTCTTCACAGCAATGGCTTCTCGCTCGTTCGGAAAATCTTCTTTGAGAAGCATAAGCTGGAAGTGGACGCTATTCTCGATGGGTTAACAGCGCCGCTGGGAGAGGTGCTGTTAACCCCGACGAAGATTTATGTCAAGCCCGTGCTTGCAGTGTTGAAGCAAATGAATGTGAAAGGAATGGCCCACATTACAGGAGGCGGATTTATTGAAAATATTCCGCGCGCGTTGCCGAAAGGGCTTGGGGCAGAGATTGCTGAAGGATCATGGGAAATAGCGGCGATTTTTCATTTGCTGAAGAAGTATGGGGAGCTTGATTACAGAGAGATGTACAATATTTTCAATATGGGCATCGGATTCGTAATGATCGTGTCACCTGAAAGAGAAGAAGAGGCCAAACGGCTTTTAGAGCAAGCGGGGGAGCATCCGCGGACGATTGGCCGTGTTATTGAAGGTGAAGGAGTTCAATTCCGATCATGAGCAAGCGAGAGTTGACAAAAATCGCGGTCTTCGCTTCTGGAAGCGGAAGTAATTTTCAAGCGCTGGCTGAAGCCATTCAAACAGAGGGGGTTCCGGCGGAGATTTCTATACTGATTTCCGATCAGCCTGATGCCTATGCCATCACTCGAGCGGAGCATTTAGGGATTCCTGTGTTTGTGTTTCGTACAAAAGAGTATTCATCCAAGGCAGAGTTTGAAGGTCTGATAGTCGAAAAGCTTAGAGAGGCGGGCGTGGACATTATTTTTCTAGCTGGGTATATGCGCTTAATCGGAGAAACGCTTCTTACCGCTTTTGCAGGAAAAATAGTCAACATCCACCCTTCTCTTCTTCCGGCGTTTCCCGGAAAAGATGCCATTGGCCAAGCCTTTAACGCCGGCGTGAAAGTCACTGGTGTAACGGTTCATTTAGTGGATGAAGGCATGGATACAGGGCCGATCATTGATCAGGAAAGCGTCCGGATTGATGAAGAGGATACACGGGATACCTTACAGAAGAAAATTCAGCAAATCGAACATCAATTATATCCAAAAGTCATGAAGCAGCTAGTTAGCGCTGCTGCCAAACGGGAGGAAGTCAAGAAATGAAAAAGCGGGCATTAATCAGTGTTTCAGATAAAAGCGGAGTTGTAGAATTTGCTAAAGAGCTGGCCGGATTAGATTTTGAGATCATTTCCACTGGCGGAACGAAGAAGATGCTGGAAGAAGCCAATGTGCCGGTGATGAGCGTCAGTGAGGTGACCGGATTTCCGGAAATTTTGGAAGGGCGCGTCAAAACCCTGCATCCATTTATTCATGGAGGTTTGCTGGCTAAGCGAGATCAAGCCAATCATCTAAAGCAGATGGAAGAGCAGGGGATCGCTCCGATCGACCTTATTTGCGTCAATCTGTATCCGTTTCAGCAAACGATTGCGAAACCGGATGTAACAGTGGAAGAGGCGATTGAAAATATTGATATTGGCGGACCGACGATGCTGCGCGCGGCGGCGAAAAATCATGCGTATGTCACCGTGATTGTCGATGCAGCTGATTATGGAACGGTTGTGGAGGAATTGAAAACGGATGGCCAGACAACTAATGAAACGAGAAGAAAACTGGCAGCGAAGGTATTCCGCCATACAGCTTCCTATGATGCTATGATCGCCAAATATATGACGGAGCTGACAGGGGAAGAACAGCCTGAGACAGCGACTTTTACATATGAATTAAAACAGCGGCTTCGATACGGGGAAAACCCTCACCAGCAAGCCGCCTTCTATCAAGAGCCGCTTGGATCGGCGTTTTCTGTAGCGCGGGCGAAACAATTGCATGGGAAAGAGCTGTCTTATAACAATATTCGTGATACGGATGCGGCGCTGCAAATCGTCAGGGAATTCACGGAACCGGCAGCTGTCGCCGTCAAGCATATGAATCCTTGCGGTGTAGGAATTGGTGAAACTATACAAGAAGCCTACGCGCGCGCTTACGAAGCGGATCCGACATCGATCTTCGGCGGCATTATCGCCTTGAACCGTCCAGTCGATCAAACGCTAGCTGAAAAGCTTCATGAAATCTTCTTGGAAATTATCATCGCTCCTGAATTTACGGAAGAAGCACTAGAAATATTGACAGCTAAGAAAAATATTCGCTTGCTGACTTTGCCGTTTGATGGAGAAAAATCAAAGGAAAAAGTGCTGACTTCTGTGGAAGGCGGTTTGCTCGTTCAAGAACTTGACCGCCATTCGTTAGAGGATGCCGACATTCGCATCGTGACCAAACGCGAACCGACAGAGGAAGAATGGGCAGCCCTAAAGCTTGGATGGAAGGTCGTTAAACATGTGAAATCCAATGCGATCGCCGTCACGAATGATGAAATGACACTCGGTATCGGTGCTGGTCAAATGAATCGTGTAGGGGCAGCGAAAATAGCGCTTGAGCAGGCAGGAGAAAAAGCGCAGGGAGCCGCTTTAGCATCAGACGCCTTTTTTCCAATGAATGATACTGTGGAAGCTGCAGCGAAAGCGGGCATCACTGCTATTATTCAGCCGGGAGGCTCCATCCGCGATGAAGAATCTATTAAGAAAGCGGATGAACACGGAATAGCAATGGTATTGACAGGGGTTAGACATTTCAAACATTAATTCAAGCGGGGTGGATGGATAATATGAAAGTGCTGGTCGTTGGAAGAGGCGGCAGAGAACACGCCATTTGCAAGAAGCTCGTTCAAAGTCCTCAAGTAGATAAAGTATATTGCGCGCCGGGCAATGCAGGAATTGCCTGCGATGCGGAGCTTGTCGGCATAGATGAGATGGATTTTGCCGGGCTGGCCGCTTTTTCTCTTGAGAATGGAGTGGATTTAATCGTCGTAGGCCCGGAAAATCCGCTGCAAGCTGGGATCGTTGATTATCTGGAAGCTAGAGGGCTGAAGGTGTACGGACCGAATCAAAAAGCCGCTGTGCTTGAAGCAAGTAAATCATTTGCAAAAATGATGATGGAGAAATACAATATTCCGACGGCTAAATACCGGGCGTTTGATTCTTATGAAGCGGCCAAAGCCTATGTGAAGGAACAGGGCGCTCCCATCGTGTTGAAAGCGGATGGGTTAGCTGCCGGCAAAGGCGTCACCGTGGCGCTCACAATGGAAGAGGCGCTGACCGCTTTAGAAGAAATGATGCTCGATCAAAAGTTTGGCGAAGCCTCGTCAAAAGTGGTGATCGAGCAGTTCCTTCAAGGTGAAGAATATTCCTTAATGGCGTTTGTCAATGGCGAGAACGTTTATCCAATGGAAGCCGCCCAAGATCACAAACGGGCGTTTGACTGCGACCAAGGGCCGAATACGGGCGGCATGGGAGCCTACTCCCCGATTCCTCATATCTCTTCTGAAACGATAAAGCAATCGGTTGAAGAAATACTTGTACCTATTGCTAAAGGAATGGCTGCTGAAGGCCGTCCATTCACCGGGGTGATTTTTGCTGGCTTGATGCTGACGGAAGAAGGCCCGAAAACCATTGAATTTAACGCTCGTTTTGGCGATCCGGAAACACAAGTAGTTCTTCCGCGTCTAGAAAATGATTTAGCTCAAGTTTTCTTGGATGTGTTAGACGGAAAGGATCCCGAGCTGAAATGGCGCGAGGAATCTGTGCTTGGTGTGGTTCTAGCCGCAAACGGCTATCCTGAAAGCTATGAGAAAGGTCATGAGATTAAAGGTCTCGACAAGCTCCAGCCGGCCGCCGTGCTGCATGCCGGAACTTTTCAAAACGGCGATGGGATCATTTGCGCCAATGGAGGGCGGGTGCTGCTTGTGACCGGGAAGGCTCCGACCATTCAGGCAGCCCAGCAGCAGGCTTACGATAAAATCAGCGCTATTGAAAGCCATCACTTTTTCTATCGCAAAGATATCGGTAATCGTGCGATCGCACGCGCTCTTTCTTCAAGCAAATAGGAGGAGAGCTTTAAAAAGGATGATTCAAACCCAAGATCATGATCTTGGGTTTTTCATTTGAGTGCTTATTAGTTGAAAGGGATCTCATGGCTTTTCGGCCGTATTTGTGGCCGCTCCGCCTGAAAACTGACCAAATGCGCTCGGAAATGAACAAACACCGCCCGCAATCAACGAATTCCTCCTTCTTCTTTTCAGCAGCGAGGAGGAAAAAATACGGTTTGAAGATTCATCTTATGTAAAGTATGTACACTGCTTCACAAAATGTTCAAAAAAAATTCAATTCATTAGAGCTTTAAATAAGAAAATATGTTACGATAGTCAATAATTCAAAAAATGGAATATGACTTCCTTTTAGGAGGATTGAATAAATGCTAGAACAACGCTATCGCTGGAAAAATAAACAGATTCGAAAGCATGTTGCGGTGGTCAATGGAGAAGCAGCGCCCACAATCGTGCTTCAAAACGCCCGATTTCTGCATTCCATGCTTAAGCAATGGGTTACCGCAAATATATGGATTTATGAAGACCGCATTGTTTATGTTGGCGAAGAATTGCCTGCCATGAAACCTTCTTATGAACTGTATGACTGCAGCGGAAAGACGCTAGTTCCAGGCTATATAGAACCTCATGTTCATCCATTTCAGCTCTATAATCCCCAAACTTTTGCGGAATACGCCGCAAAGACAGGAACAACCACCTTTATTAATGACAACTTGATGCTATTTTTACTATTGGAAGAAAAGAAAGCGTTTTCTCTACTGAGAAAACTGCAGAAATTGCCGGTCAGTATGTATTGGTGGTGCCGTTATGATGCGCAGACGGAGCTAGTGGATGAGGATAAGGTTTTTTCCCATGCTGCGGTTAAATCGTGGATCGAACACGAAGCGGTTATTCAAGGAGGAGAATTGACTGGCTGGCCTAAATTATTGGCTGGTGATGATATGATGCTGCATTGGATCCAAGAAACGAAGCGGCAGCGGAAAAGAATCGAAGGTCATTTCCCGGGAGCCTCAGAGAAAACCCTGACGAAGATGGCGCTGCTCGGTGCGGATGGTGATCATGAAGCGATGAGCGGACAGGATATTTATAAACGGCTGCTGTCAGGCTATATGGTTTCTCTGCGGAACTCTTCTATTCGGCCTGATCTTGAACAATTGCTGCAAGAAATGAAGGAGATGGGGCTTGATCAATATGATCGGATGATGTTTACTACTGATGGGGCTTGTCCTTCTTTTTATGAAAAAGGTATATTAGATTGGATGATCGGCAAGGCCATTGAACATCATATTCCGCCGATTGATGCCTATCATATGGCTAGTTATAATGTAGCAAAATATTATCGGATGGAACATTTGCATGGAATGATTGCACCGGGGAGAATAGCGAACATCAATATATTGTCAGACGAGTTTCATCCCGCTCCGATTGACGTTCTTTCCAAGGGAGAATGGGTTAAGAAGGGGTCAGCAGCAAGTCCGGCATTTCCGTCCATTGATTGGGAAGAGTACGGGTTTGGAAGACTGGAACTGGATTGGGGATTAGTTGAGGGTGATTTGCAATTTTCTATGCCGTTCGGAATTGAAATGGTCAATAATGTAATTACAAAGCCGTATTCTATTGAAAAAGATGTTTCAGGAGAAAAGCTGTACAAAGCGGAGGATGAGAATTTTTTAGTATTGCTTGATCGTCACGGCAAATGGAGAGTGAACACGACGATTAAAGGCTTTGCCGCTGATATTCAAGGCTTTGCTTCCTCCTTTTCCAATACAGGTGATATCATTTTGATTGGCAAATGCAAACGGGAGATGGAAAGGGCCTTTCAGCGAATGAAAGAATTAGGCGGCGGGTTAGTACTTGCGGAAAACAAAAGAATCATTCATGAGATTCCATTACCGCTTTCAGGAATGATGTCTGCAAAGCCGTTTGAAGAAGTGATGAAGGAAGAAATAAGAATGAAGGAATTACTGTTTGAAAGAGGCTATGCATTTGATGATCCGCTTTATACATTGCTGTTTTTATCCTCCACTCATCTGCCGTATATTCGGATTACCTCTCACGGAATGTATGATGTCATGAATAAAACAGTACTTTTTCCGACTATAATGCGTTAAAATAGTAAAGTGAGAAGTTTGTAAATGGGAGTTTAAGTATGAAGAAGCTAACAATGTTCGCAATGCTGGCAAGCTCTGTTTTATTAAGCGGATGCTGGAGCGAGAACGGACAAGAGACGAAGACAAAAGAAGACAATGAATGGACACCAATTATAACGGAAGAGGAAAACGTCTTTCCGCTTACAGGGAAAAAAGCGCATGACCCTGTTAATCGCAGAGCGGCGGCTATTGTTGTAAACAATCACCCGCAAGCGCGGCCGCAAACGGGTCTCACGCAAGCTGATATTGTGTATGAAGTATTGGCTGAAGGGAATGTGACTCGGTTATTAGCGATCTACCAAAGCAGGCTGCCGCAAACCGTAGGTCCTGTGCGGAGTGCTCGAGATTATTTCATTGATTTGGCTCAAGGGTATAATAGCTTATTCGTGGCTCACGGTTACAGTCCTAACGCGAAAGAGAGGCTGTTTAGCGGCGAAGTTGACCAAATCAATGGGATTCAGCATGACGGCACGGTTTTTAAACGGGACTCAACGCGTGTAGCTCCGCATAATTCCTATGTTCATTTAGATGAAGTCTATCAAATGGCTGAGAAAAAAAGCTATTCGATGAAAGAATCACCTGAAAGCTTAAGCTTTTTAAAGCCGTCCGAAGCTAAAAATTTGTCCGGTAAAGAAGCGAAAAACGTTCGGATTGATTACGCCAGTCAATCTGATTTCCAGGTGGAATATAAGTACGATGGGAAAGAGCGCGATTACCAGCGATTTGCAGGCGGAAATCCAGTCATTGACCGGCAGACAGAAGAGCCGGTGCGAGTCAATAATATTCTTATTTTAGAAGCCGATCATCGTGTAGTAGACGCTGAGGGCCGGCTGGATATTGATTTAGCGACAGGAGGACGCGCTCTTCTCCTTCAAAACGGAGTCGTGCATACAGCGGAGTGGTCAAACATAAACGGGCGGTTATTGCCGTTCAAAAATGGGACACCGCTCAGTTTCGTTCCTGGAAATATATGGATTCAAGTTATTCCAGCTGCTAAAGGGCTGAATCAAATGGTTCACTTGGACAATAATTAGTAAAGGGGTTTGACGCTTAATATGCAAATAGAAAAATTACGTGGAAAAGAGCTGGATCAGCTGTTTAAAGCGATCCTTTCTCTTCGTGATTTAGAAGAGTGCTATCTGTTTTTCGATGACCTTTGTACGGTTAATGAAATTCAGTCACTCGCTCAACGCCTTGAAGTAGCTCGCATGCTCAAAGAAGGAAAAACATATCACAAAATTGAGACAAGCACCGGGGCTTCCACTGCGACTATTTCCCGAGTGAAGCGCTGCTTGAACTATGGGAATGATGCCTATCAGCTTGTGCTTGACCGAATCAATGACGAAACTGAATAAAGTCCATAAGGGTCTGATTCCCGCTGCAATCATCGAATAGCGGCTGGGATCAGGCCCTTGTTTTAGCAAGAAAGATCTAATGATATAATGATGGGGTGTTTGAGACTGCATATGTAAGTCTGAAAAACACGTTATTTCAGAATGGAGGAAAGCGGAATGTATGATGTGCATCAATGGCGTCATGTGTTTAAATTAGATCCGAGGAAGGAGATAGAAGATGCGGCGCTTGAACGCTTATGCGAGTCAGGGACAGACGCTGTTATCATTGGCGGAAGTGATGGCGTTACACTGGAGAATGTCCTTCACTTAATGGCGCGTGTCCGGCGGTATACCGTGCCGTGTGTCCTGGAAGTTTCTAATATGGAATCGATTACTCCGGGATTTGACTTATATTTCATTCCGATGGTGCTGAACAGTCAGAATGCTCAATGGATCACTGGTTTGCATCACCAAGCGGTAACCGAATACGGCGAACTGATAAATTGGGAGGAAGTAATTGTTGAAGGCTACTGCATTGCTAATCCCGATTGTAAAGCAGCCAAGCTGACAGAAGCAAAAGCCCCTTTGAATATAGACGAGATCGCCGCTTACGCGAGAATGGCAGAGAAAATGTTCCGGCTGCCGCTGTTTTATTTGGAATACAGCGGCAGATTTGGTGAATTAGAAGCGGTGAAAGCTGTAAGGGACATGCTAGAAGAAACGACATTTATTTATGGCGGGGGGATTAAAACGGCTGCTCAAGCGGAGGAAATTGCTCAATTAGCCGATGTAGTTGTCGTGGGAAATGTTGTGTACGAACAGCTTGAAGAAGCGTTGAAGACTGTTAAGGCGGTTAAAAAAGAGGTATAATAAGAACAAATGTTCTAGGAGGCGGTGAATAAGAATGATGCAATTTTTAACAGAGAAATTATTATCAGGGCTAAACCCTGAACAGCAAGAAGCAGTGAAAACGACGGAAGGGCCGCTTCTGATTATGGCGGGAGCTGGCTCTGGCAAAACGAGAGTGTTAACCCACAGAATCGCTTATTTAATGGTGGAAAAGGGAGTCAATCCTTATAATATTTTAGCGATTACGTTTACGAACAAAGCAGGTGCGCTCTGTTCTCACACAATCTGATTCAGAAATGAACAGGAAAAGTGAGGGGTAGCGAATTACCCAACTCTATATCCGATAAGAAAGGTGCAATTCCTTTCCTGGACTTGAGGTTGGAAGTCTTGCCTAAGCCCTGCGACGTGCGCTTATTTCTTACAGAATAAGGGTGCGGGAGCTCGCTGAAGACGGCGAAAACATAGCCTGAGATGGTTATCAGTAGCCGGGGTGCTAAAAAGATGCTATGCCTAGAGAATGTTCAAGGAACATTGGAGCGAACCTGCGGAGGAAAGGCTCGTAAGTTCGGAACGTGCTTAAATGAAGGCACGTGCCCCATCATGGGGGTTCAGTCGCGGTTATCGTAGGCTGCTTTGCGGTAACGGCATTAATACCAGAAAGGATTAATGTCCTTCGTCCACCAGCCAAGGACAAAAGGATGGCTGACGGGTCAGAGCAGGAGGCTAAGGCATCCATGTAAAGCTAGGATATAGGGAACAGAGGAACCGCGGAAGGAAATGCTAATGGGTGTAAGACTAGATGTTCCTAAACAGGAGGAAATGACTGTTGAATCCGCGGGGCAGCAGCCCGTAGTAGTGTTGAAACAGGGGAATGCCTGTGGAGCGAAGGGGCATAGTCATATAGCTGAAGATAATGAAGGCCGAAGTACGATTAGGAAGCTGCTGGGCGTAACTGGTTACATCAATAATTAAAGAGCGGCGGAATATATGGAATTCTGTCCAAACCATACGCTAGGCATATAAATGAGGGAATAACTGGACTTATATAATTTATAATCTGTCTGCAAATGGAATGGATGCAGGGGCGTTTTACGCAGAGTATCATATCTTCCTTTGGATAAGATGAGTAAGGCGGACAACCTAGTTACTCAGTTTATAAATGTCCATCATTAGCTTCACCGAAAAGATCCTGGCTTACAAAAAAGCTTCGGCCTTTCTCTTAGCCATATATGATGGAACGCCGTATGATGGGAAACCATCACGTACGGTGTGAAGCGGGGGAAAGGAGCTCCTAACATATTTGGTGGATACCAACTAAATGATGAGGATGGCTCTTACCTATCGCTATCTCGCGAAATGAAAGAGCGGATCGGCCGGCTGCTGGGAGGAGCCGCGGAGGATATTTGGATTTCTACCTTCCACTCGATGTGTGTGCGGATCTTGCGAAGAGATATCGACCGCATTGGGTATAATCGCAATTTTACCATTCTTGACACGACTGATCAGCAGTCCGTCATCAAAGGGATATTAAAAGAGAAGAA
Organism: Bacillus xiapuensis; assembly: GCF_002797355.1. Lineage (GTDB taxonomy): Bacteria > Bacillota > Bacilli > Bacillales > Domibacillaceae > Bacillus_CE > Bacillus_CE xiapuensis. The sequence continues at coordinate 310,820 of NZ_KZ454939.1, forward strand.
TCTGGATCCGAAAAAATTTGACCCCCGCGGCCTGTTAGCGTCCATCAGCTCGGCGAAAAATGAACTGGTGGATCCGGAAACATTCAGCAAGCGTCAAGGGGGCTATATGGACCAGATCGTCAGCGAAGTATATACAGAATACCAGAAGCGCCTTAAAAAAAATCAGGCGCTAGATTTTGATGATTTGATTATGGTGACCATACAGCTGTTTCAGCGTGTACCCGAAGTGCTTGAATTTTACCAGCGTAAATTTCAATATATTCATGTGGATGAATACCAGGACAGTGCGACACGTTGCTAATTGAAAAGATTAGCCACTAGCGAGCAGCTAGGAGAACTAAGAATCCGAGGAGTCGAATGAGGGGGTAACGCCCTGAAAGGCTCGCCTAATCCTCCGAATAGCGTTCGGACGGTGCAAAACGTCTGAGGGTTATAAGCTCGGTGAAGTCGGTTGAAGGTCATCCTAACGTAAAGACGAGGAAAGCTCTCTGGAGGCAGAGGGTGTGGCTGATAGACCGGGGTTCTACAAGACAATCTATGGTGAGAAATTAGATGCGGCAACCATCTATGGACGAAACTCCGAATGTACGGCTCTAGAGGTATAGCTATTCGAAACGGATAGTCCACCGCGATTGGGTTAGTGAGGTAGAGTAAAATTTGTCATTATGAAATACCTTATGATGTTATAGGCATCATCCAGCTAACAGGGCTAGAGGGGTCACCTACGGATTGTGTATGTATAGATAGGATTCTTGGAACGTGGTAAGCCGGCAGCGTGGAGAGTTTGCACTCTGTGAAGCGGTGGAAGGGAAAGCGAATAGGCGCATAACCTCCTTTATGCCGGTGAAGGTGATGGCACAGTACCGATGAAGCTGTGATAACAAACAGTGGAGGGATAGCCATTAGTCAGCTAGTAGAAGATGACATTATTAACACAGAGATTCGAGTGTGAGCATGCAAACGCAAGACATTTCTGACAAATTGTATCAGCTAAGTCCGGAAGGGAATCACAACACTATATTCGATATCGGACTTAGAAGCTCTGATAGGCCCGTGCCATATGTCAAAAATTTAATTTACGGGAATGACTGAGTGAGGTTCATACTCATCGCAAAAACTGTGTCATTGATAATGTCATGAGCTAGTAGTTGATGGGGCGCCGTATGAGATGAAAGTCTCACGTACGGTGCTAAGCGGGGGAAAAGACGGAGATGACGTCAAAGTCTTACCTATCGCCACCAAACAGAGCACAATATATGCTCGTCAAACTTTTAGCCAGCCGCTTTCATAATTTATGTGTAGTCGGTGACAGCGATCAATCCATTTATCGCTGGCGCGGCGCGGACATTGCAAATATTCTTTCGTTCGAAAAGGATTATCCCCAGTCCCGGTCCATTTTCCTTGAGCAAAACTACCGCTCGACGAAATTGATTTTGCAAGCGGCCAATGAAGTGATCAAGAACAATGCGAACCGCAAGCCGAAAAAGTTATGGACGGAAAATCCAGAAGGCCGGAAACTTTCATACTACCGGGGAGACAATCAGCAGAGCGAAGCGCAATTTGTGGCCGGGAAAATTAAAGAAATGACAGAAAGCGGCAAGCGAAAACGGTCTGATATCGCGATTTTATACCGGACCAATGCCCAATCTCGCGTGATCGAGGAAGTTTTAATGAAGTCCAATATTGACTATACAATTGTTGGCGGCATCAAGTTCTATGACCGCAAAGAGATTAAAGACTTGCTAGCCTACTTGCGGCTAATTGCTAATCCGAATGACGATATTAGCCTGCAGCGAATTATCAATGTTCCGAAGCGAGGTATCGGTTCCACATCGGTCGACAAAATCTCCCGCTATGCTCAAGAAAATGACTTAACAATGTTTCAAGCTTTAGCAGAAGCAGACTTTATCGGGCTAAGCGGCAAAGCCGCAAAGGCAGCGGTCGAATTTCGGAGTCTGATTGAAACCTACACTCAGCAGCAGGAGTATTTGTCCATTTCCGAATTAGTAGAGGAAGTGCTGGAGCGAACAGGCTATCGCGATATGCTGAAAGCGGAGAAGACCATTGAATCGCAAAGCCGCCTTGAAAATATCGATGAATTTTTATCGGTGACGAAGAACTTTGAAGAAGAGAACGACGACAAAAGTTTAATTGCGTTTTTGACCGACTTGGCGCTTGTGGCTGATATTGACCAGATGGGCAAAGAAGAGGAAGAACAAGATGCAGTCGTGTTAATGACGCTTCATTCTGCGAAAGGGCTGGAATTTCCTGTTGTCTTTTTAATGGGAATGGAAGAGGGCGTGTTTCCGCATAGCCGTTCACTAATGGAAGAAGCAGAGATGGAAGAAGAACGCCGGTTAGCCTATGGTGCGTGACGTTAGACAGAAATCGGTTTTCTACCCGAAGGATTGTCTGGACTAACTTTTGTTAGTAACAACTGAAACTGCGAGACCACGGTGGGATACCCGAATAAATCCCATGACTAGATGGCTGCTAATACTCCCCCATGCACGGCTGGTAACGGCTGTGTGTGAAGCGGGGTGAAGACGCATCGAGTAGCCCTAACAGGTAAAAGCTGAGGAAAGGTATAACACACTGTGAAAGTGATGCGGGCAGGGAGCTATATATGGTTAGTATTTGAGCAATCAATGACGAACTGCTGAATGTACGTCTCGTAGAGCGATTCCTAGAAATGGGAATGAAATTACCTCCAAAACAAATATCGTAGGCTTTGTGATGGATAAAGCTGATGGGTTGCTTTAACTTCTTGAGGAAGTGGTAATCGAGACAAAGGCAGGACCTAAGTATAGTTATACACCTAGCAGTTTCGGAACGTCAGAAGTCCCTAACGATTCAGTAATAACTCGGGGATCGGTACATAAAGCACCGTGAAAGAGTTATGAATAGGGATGGCAGCAGGGATGTAGTACCAATGAAACTCTGATAATAAGGAGTGGAGGGAAGGTCCCGAGTCTAATGAATAACAGGTTAAACGCTATTCGTAAGAGAAAGAAGCGGAAATCAAAGATAAAGACATATTTTAATCGGGAATAAACGATATTGAAATTGCGATCTTTGAGAAACTGTTAGAAAATAAACAGCATAACCGCTTATGGCACTTAGTGATGGAGAAACGAAATGCGTACCTACATAGACCCATTGAAGGGATCTCAATAAGCTAAAAAAATTGTGGTTTTCCCAAACTATACCGAACTGCCATTAGAGGTTTACGATCACCTGTTCATTAGATGGAACGCCGTGTGCGGTGAAAGTCGCATGCACGGTGTGGGGTGGGGGAAAAGCTGGAGATCACTTCAAAGGCTTACCTATCACCATTGGGAATTACAAGAGCGGAAGAAGAGCTTTATTTAACGAATGCGCAAATGCGCACATTGTACGGCCGCACGAACATGAATCCTGTTTCGCGATTTATCAGTGAAATTCCAGAGGATTTGATTGATGAAGTATCGGCTGATCGAAAAGTCAATACGCCATTCGGCTTGAAAAAACAGCCTGCCCGGCGTCCGGTAGTACGGCCGCAGGCCAACACGGCAAGCGGAACAGCTGATTGGAAAGTAGGGGACAAGGCAGCCCACAAAAAATGGGGGACAGGCACTGTTGTCAGTGTGAAAGGCAGCGGAGACAGCGTGGAGCTGGATATCGCTTTTCCAAGCCCTGTGGGAATTAAGCGGCTGCTTGCTAAGTTTGCGCCGATTGAAAAAGCTTAAATAAAGGAGTGAAAAAATGAATCAACAAGCTGCAGAACTACGAGTGCATGAGCTTCATAACATCTTAAACCAGTACAATTATGAATATTATGTGCTCGATCAGCCCTCAGTTCCTGATGCTGAATATGACCGCTTAATGCAGGAACTGATAAAGCTGGAGGAAGAATTTCCGCAATTGCAAACGCCGGATTCACCTACACAGCGCGTCGGCGGAGAAGTCTTGGCTGCTTTTAATAAGGTCAGACATGATGTCGCCATGCTGAGCCTTAGCAACGCCTTTAATGAAGAGGACCTGCGCGATTTTGACCGCCGCGTGAAGCAGGCGCTTGGAGAGGATCCGTATGCTTACGTATGTGAACTGAAAATTGACGGACTAGCCGTTTCGTTAAAATATGAAGAGGGGTTACTTGTTCAAGGCTCTACCCGCGGAGATGGCAATGTGGGAGAAGACATTACTGCCAATTTAAAAACGATCCGTTCGATTCCTCTGCGAATGAAGCAGCCTTACACGATGGAAGTGCGCGGCGAGGCTTTTATGCCAAAGCAATCGTTCGTCGCCTTAAACACCGTTCGAGATGAAAAAGGGGAAGAGCCGTTCGCTAACCCTAGAAATGCGGCAGCCGGTTCTTTGCGGCAGCTTGATCCGCGTATAGCGGCCAGCCGCAACCTAGACATCTTTTTATATGCGGTAGCGGATCCCGGTGAGACGGGAGTGACGACTCACAGCGGAAGTCTGGACTTGCTTGATTCACTCGGCTTCAAAACCAATAAAGAAAGAAAGTTATGCCAAACAATCGAGGAAGTTATTGAATATGTGGCCAGCTGGGAAGAAAAGCGGCCAAAGCTGCCCTATGAGATTGACGGCATTGTGATTAAAGTGGATTCCCTGAAGCAGCAGCAGCAGTTGGGCACAACGGCGAAGAGTCCGCGCTGGGCGATAGCTTATAAATTTCCGGCAGAGGAAGTGGTCACAAAGCTGGTCGATATTACTCTAAGCGTCGGCCGCACGGGAGTGGTCACGCCCACAGCAGTATTACAGCCGGTGCGTGTCGCCGGAACAACCGTGCAGCGGGCTTCCCTTCATAATGAAGATTTAATTAGAGAAAAAGATATCAAAATTGGCGACCACGTTGTGATTAAAAAAGCAGGGGATATTATTCCGGAGGTCGTCAGCGTGATTGCAGACCGCCGGACGGGAGAAGAAAAAGATTTTCATATGCCGACTCAATGTCCGGAATGCGGCAGTGAGCTTGTTCGTTTGGAAGGAGAAGTGGCTCTCCGCTGCATCAATCCGCAATGTCCGGCACAAATTCGCGAGGGTATGATTCATTTTGTATCTCGCAATGCCATGAATATTGATGGTCTGGGAGAAAAGGTCATTGCCCAGTTGTACCGGGAGAACTTAATTCAAGATGTATCGGATATTTACAAGTTAACAAAGGACCAGCTAGTGAACCTTGAGCGTATGGGAGAAAAATCAGCCGATAATTTGCTGCAAGCCATTGAAGCTTCGAAAGAAAACTCCTTGGAAAAGTTATTATTCGGTTTGGGGATCCGGCATGTCGGAGCGAAGGCAGCCAAAACATTAGCTCAGCATTTTGAAACAATGGATGCCTTGGCACAAGCGGATATGGAGCAATTGCTTGCGATTCATGAAATTGGTGATAAAATGGCTGATGCAGTCGTTACCTATTTCAATCAGCCGGAAGTATCCGAGCTGATCGAACGATTGAAGGCAGCCGGCGTCAATATGGTCTATAAAGGACCGAAGCTTTCGGCAGTTGAACAATCAGACTCTTTCTTCGCGCACAAGACGATCGTTTTAACCGGGAAGCTTGAGCAATTAACCCGCAATGAAGCGAAAGAGCAAATAGAAGCGCTCGGAGGAAAAGTATCGGGCAGCGTCAGCAAGAAAACCGATCTCGTCATCGCAGGGGAAGAGGCGGGAACCAAGCTTGATAAAGCGATGGAACTGGGCATTGACGTATGGGATGAAAAAAGGCTATTGGAAGAACTTAATAAATAAGAGGTGGCTCTTTTGAAGAAAAAGTTGTTATTGGCTGGGCTGACAGCTATATTGCTGGTCAGTGGATGCGGACCAGAATTAGAGAAGAAAAAGGAAGTTCTGCAGGGAGAAGGCGAGCAGGAAAAGGCCGTTGTGCCGAATTATCAGATCTCTGATCATTATTATCGAACACTCAGCCCTTTTAAGCCCGGAAAAGCGAGGGGACTGGTCGTCTCTAACTTAAATACGCGATATGATATCGTGGAATTTGAGACAGGTCTGATGCGAATAGCACAGAATCACTTTCCTACAGATGAATACTTATTTCAAGAAGGACAAATGCTGGATGCCGATACGATCAAATCTTGGCTGAACCGAAAATTCACTAAGGAGCAGCTAAAGGAAGAAGGGATGAAGGCGGAGGAAAATATTGGCCTGAATCCGGTGGACAACGGCAAGGGATCGGTGGCTGAACGCAATGAGAAAAATCCTATCTATCTTGCCCATGTTATGGAGCATAACTACCTAACGAAGACTAAGGAAAATTCAGTGGAACTGAGCGGCGCTGTAATTGGGCTTGCACTGAACTCAGTTCACTACTATACGAAAGAAAAATATGGCGCTGTCTATGACTATAAGATTCCTGATGCAGAAATAGAAAGAGAAGGAAAGAAAATTGCCGCAGAAGTAGCCAAGAGAATACGCGCGAAAAAAGGCTTGAAGGACGTCCCTGTAACGATTGCTTTGTTTAAGCAGCAAGCCCAGAATTCTGTCGTGCCGGGTAATTTTTTTGCTTACACTCATTTGGATGCCGGTGAAGACGCCATTAATGATTGGGAAAAGGTAAACGAGCAATATTATTTATTCCCATCCCCTGAAGCGGAAAAAGATAGAAGAGACGATTTGAATTACTTCTTAAACTTCCAGCAGGATGTTGAGAAGTATTTCAAAAACTATAATGGGGTCATTGGACGAGCTCTCTATAACGGTGACGAGCTGGTCAGCTTGAAAATTGAAATCCCCGTTCAATTTTACGGAAAGGCCGAGGTGATTGGCTTCACCCAATTTGTTACCGGACTGACGATGGACCATTTCCCTGCATATGTCCCGATTGAAGTGACCATTTCATCTACAAGCGGTCCGGAAGCTTTAATTGTGAAGAAAGCAAACGCGGAATCGCCAAATGTTCATATTTACGAATAAAAAAGCAGTTTCTTCGCCGATGTACGGTGAAGAAACCGCTTTTTTTGTGTTGAAACATCATTTAAGAAAAATGTCGAAAGAAAATTATAAATTATCAGATAAAAGGTATTCTCATTCTAATGGATCTGTTATATAATACAAACAACAGTATATAACTGTAATATAACAAAGGGGATGAAGCGGGTGACTACGCAAACAGCTGGCATTAAAGTATTAGGTACGATGCGGCCAGGATATGAAGAAATTCTTACATCGGAGGCTTTGCAATTCATTGAACAGCTAGAGCGGCGCTTCGGCCAACGCAGAATCGAACTCCTCCAAAAGCGGCAAGAGAAGCAGAAGGACTTTGATCGGGGAGAAATGCCGGGCTTCCTTAAAGAAACAGAAGCGATTCGCAGCAGTGAGTGGACCATTGAACCTTTGCCGAAGGATCTTCAAGACCGCCGAGTCGAAATTACTGGACCGGTCGACCGCAAAATGGTAATCAATGCGTTGAACTCCGGTGCCAAATGTTTTATGGCATGCTTTGAAGATGCCACTTCGCCTACGTGGGCTAACATTATTGAAGGGCAAATCAATTTGAGAGATGCCGTCCACCGCACCATTCATTTAGAAAGCCCAAACGGAAAAAAATATGAATTAAAGGAAGAAACCGCTGTTTTGATCGTTCGTCCGCGGGGCTGGCATTTAGAGGATAAGCATGTGGAGGTTGACGGGCAGCCGGTATCTGCCAGCTTGCTTGACTTTGGATTATTCTTCTTTCACAATGCTGTCCGCCTAGTGCAAAATGGCAGCGGGCCATATTTTTATTTGCCTAAGCTTGAAAGCCATTTAGAAGCAAGGCTATGGAATGACGTTTTTCTGTTTGCTCAAAAGTATATCGGCATTCCAAGGGGGACTATTAAAGCAACGGTGCTGATCGAAACGATTGTAGCAGCGTTTGAAATGGATGAAATTCTGTATGAACTGAAGGAGCATTCCGCCGGTCTGAACTGCGGACGCTGGGATTACATCTTCAGCTATATTAAAAAGTTCAGAAATCAACAAAATGTTATCCTGCCAGACCGGGCACAAGTGACGATGACAGTCCCATTTATGAGAGCATATTCTCTCCTGACCATCAAAACTTGCCACCGCCGCAAAGCTCCCGCAATTGGAGGAATGGCTGCACAAATTCCGGTGAAGAACGATGAAAAGAAAAATGAAGAGGCATTTGCCAAAGTGCGCGCCGATAAAGAAAGGGAAGCCCAAGATGGACACGATGGCACTTGGGTTGCGCACCCGGGGCTCGTTCCTGTCGCACTAGCAGCTTTTAATGCTGAAATGAAAGAGGCCAATCAGATTGAATCTAAGAAGAGGGAAGATGTGCAGGTAACAGAAGATGAGCTGCTGGCGGTGCCGGATGGTGACATTACGGAAGAAGGGGTACGCACCAATATCAGTGTCGGAATTCAATACATCGCTTCGTGGCTGAACGGAAGAGGGGCTGCCCCGCTCCATCATTTAATGGAGGATGCGGCGACCGCTGAAATTTCACGAGCTCAGCTATGGCAATGGATCAGACATCCCAAAGGGGTATTGAAGGACGGACGGAAAGTGACGATGGAACTGTATCAGCAGATCAAGCAAGAAGAGTTTCAGAAGCTGAAACAAGAACTGGGGGATAAAGCTTTTGCTGCTAATCGCTTGGAGGAAGCCGCAGAGCTGTTTGATCGGCTGATTATTCAGGATGAATTTGAAGAATTTTTAACGATACCAGGCTATCACATTCTTTAATATTCAATCTGGCGGCAAGGGGTTCAACTTATTAGTAAAAGGCGGCATGAGTAAGATCGCTCTGCTCCTTTTCAATATACAAACAGGGAGGAATTTTTCATGTCAAACAAACGCGTTCAGCAGTTGCAGGAAAGCTGGGATAATGAGGCGAGATGGAAAGGGGTTACGCGACCTTATACCGCAGAGGAAGTCATTGCACTTCGCGGTTCAATCGATATCGAGCATACATTAGCGCGCCGCGGGGCTGAAAAGCTATGGAACTACTTAAATGGGGAACCTTTCATTAACGCGCTTGGCGCCTTAACGGGCAATCAGGCAGTTCAGCAAGTCAAAGCCGGATTAAAAGCTATTTACCTGAGCGGCTGGCAAGTAGCAGCCGATGCCAATCTGGCCGGTCACATGTATCCAGATCAAAGCCTGTATCCCGCCAACAGCGTGCCGAGTGTAGTGAAACGGATTAATCAGGCACTTCAGCGCGCCGATCAAGTTGCTCAATTAGAGGGCGGTGATGCGATAGATTATTTTGCGCCAATCGTGGCGGATGCAGAAGCCGGCTTTGGCGGACAATTAAATGTGTTTGAATTGATGAAAGGCATGATTGAAGCAGGTGCGTCTGGCGTTCACTTTGAAGATCAGCTGTCTTCGGAGAAAAAATGCGGCCATTTAGGAGGAAAGGTTCTGCTGCCGACACAGACGGCGGTTCGCAACTTGATTGCTGCTCGCTTGGCGGCTGATGTAATGGGGACACCAACCGTTTTGATCGCTCGGACCGATGCCAATGCCGCTGATTTGATTACAAGCGATATCGATCCATACGATGCGCCATTTATTACAGGAGAGCGCACGCCAGAAGGGTTCTACCGAGTGAAAGCCGGCTTGGATCAAGCCATCGCCCGCGGGCTTGCTTATGCTCCGTATGCCGACCTTATTTGGTGTGAAACCTCTGAACCTAACTTGGAGGAAGCGCGCCGTTTTGCGGAAGCGATTCATGAGAGATTTCCTGGCAAGCTGCTTGCTTACAACTGCTCTCCTTCATTTAACTGGAAAGCAAAGCTGGACGAAGACACGATTGAAACCTTCCAATTGGAACTCAGCAAAATGGGCTATAAATTCCAATTCGTTACATTAGCTGGCTTCCACGCTTTAAACCACAGCATGTTCCAGTTGGCGCTCGGCTATAAAAAGCGCGGAATGGGGGCGTACTCTGAGCTTCAACAATCCGAATTTGCCCTGGAAAAAGACGGATACACGGCTACTCGTCATCAGCGTGAAGTTGGAACCGGCTACTTTGATCAAGTATCCATGGTCATTTCAGGAGGAGAATCTTCCACAACCGCTCTGAAAGGCTCAACAGAAGAAGAGCAATTCCAAATTCAAAAGTAACCCATACACAGAAGCTGTCCCGTTTACGGGACAGCTTCTCAGGCTGCCATTAAAGAAAATATTGCTATGAGGATACAGAGAAGCCGGACGTATTTTTTCATCGGTATTCCACCTCAACACAAGTATAGCAAAACCACAAATACTTTCAATTTGGCAATATAACATAATAGCCTTTATGTTGCATTAGTTCCCGTTTGTGACAGCGGACCGAAAATCAGAAAATATATTAGCTTTTCATTAAATCGGTTTCCTTTTCTATGCCTGTTTCTAAGCTAAAGTTAGGTGGTATGTCTAGTTGCTTATCTTCTTCCTGTACATCACATACAGTATGGTTCCAAATAAAAACAGTCCAGTGTTGATCCACGCCAAGATGCCGGACCATTCGCTGCCAAAGACAGTTGATCCTAAAAATGAAGCTAGAAACATCAATAGGAACAGAGCGTATAACCCAGTAACAGCTTTCATCTGAATTACCTCCTTTACCTTAATTCTATCGCACTCCTCCCCGTCCGATAAGTCTACTATTTATCGATAAAACGAAATAGTATCGCCCTTGACGATACTATTTCGCTTATATTTAATAGAGACTATTTAGGCACACCTAGAAACGCAGCGAATAGCATCACTTGTCCATAGCGCAGCTACTTGAGAAAGAGCAGTCACGCAGACTGGATTTGGACCAAATACACAGGAGACGCCTGCTACAGTAATAATCGTATAGCTCAACCACTTAGGAACAGCGGAATTGTCCAGGCATCTGTCCAAGCAACTAGAAAAACTGGTGATTCCGAACGTTGCTTCCTCACCGCAGCTTGAGCCTGGTGCTGTCGTGGTATCCAGATAAGCGTTGAAACTCTGCTGGAAACTGTCCGAAGCAACATCTACTTTTTTCCCAAATTCATTTGTCATCCAGCCAGATACAAACGCATTGTCGCTGGACCTTACTATGTAGTCGCCGGTGACGACTTCATTTTGCAGCATAATGACTTGCTTCAATCCGTCTTCCAAATCCTCAACCTTCAGCAACTGACTTGTAACCGTACTTGCGTCTTCATCAGCTATCGTGAAAATCGCGTGACTCAGTTCACTATCGATAGAAACACGGTCGCTCTTAATCTTATAAATTACTGCTGTCACATCGGATTCTGGATACAGAAAGACGCCTGGCTCGTAAAACTCGATCTTGTCTTCTTTAAATTGTTTCTCCAACTTTTTCTTATCAGTTTTTACTAGCTTTTCAGCCGCTTTGATCTCCTTTTCATCCGTGACTTGCTCGAATGTTCCAGCATCGATCGTAGTCGAATTGGCATTGGTATTGGCAGAAAGCGACATGAAGATCAAACAGAAGATTGAAAAGCTTTTCAGAAACATTCTCATGCGTATTACCTCCCAAAGTTATTCAGTTCTTTAAGCAATAGGGCAGAAGAGTCATGTGACTGACCTAATAAAGACGAGATTTAAAGAATATAAGACAAAACCTCCTTTATTGAGCTCTTTGATAAGGGGATAAAGAAGTATAGGTTATAATCACCATACAATCCAATATTATCATATATATGTAAATTAATTAGATATTTCCCTTTTTAAGGGGTTCCGTCAGGAAAATGTGGATTTAAAACGATAAGGTGAATTATCCTAATGCGAGATATGTATATTAGACATCCAAATCCCATGATGCCTAATAAAGCAATTCATTATCAATAGCGTAAACCCTAATGGTACAAGGCTTTTTCTTTTAACGTTGTAAATTGTCAAAATCCTGACGCTACCCCAAATAACAGGAAAAGACCAAAAAGAATTAGATGATTTGTTAAATAAAAAGTATGAAGGCAAAGGTTTTCATTTTAGTGTAGAAGATATTGATGAAGAGACACTTTCTTCTCTCCAAGTAGGACGAAAAGTTAAAGTTACTTTTGACAAATACGGGCACTCTGCGCCGATGGCTGCGCATGCTACTAAGATAGAAGTTATAGAAGAGTAATAAGCTTAAATTTTTAAATCCGTATTTTGGGGACACTTCCCTTTGTAGATATGACCATATAAACTGTATGCATTCTAATTACATCAAATTTTTACAATAAGCACACCAGAAAAACCAGGATTCTTTTTTAAAAGAAGAATCCTGGTCAGGCTGTCGAGACTTTCTCGACAGCTTCTATTACTCTATTTGAAGAGAAGGTTTCTGGAACAACAAAAGATCGTGAGCAACTTCAAAATATGTTAGAGGATTTACAGGAAGGTGACATTATTTATGTTACAGACTTAACTAGGATTACTCGTAATACGCAGGATTTATTTGAATTGATTGATTTAATACGAAGTAAAAAGGCAAGCTTAAAATCACTCAAGGATACATGGCTAGATTTATCAGAAGATAATCCATACAGCCAATTCTTAATTACAGTAATGGCTGGTGTTAACCAACTAGAGAGAGAGCTTATCCGTATGCGTCAACGTGAAGGGATTGAGCTGGCTAAGAAAGAAGGAAAGTTTAAAGGTCGGTTAAAGAAATATCATAAAAATCACGCAGGAATGAATTATGCTGTAAAGCTATATAAGGAAGGCGGTATGACTGTAAATCAAATATGTGAAATTACAGATTTTCCGAACAAGAAAGCCCACACAGGTCGCAGACCGTCTTTAGACGTGGGATGATAGTGAGGTCAAATACGGAGTACCGCATTTAACCGTAAGGTTTTGCGGTACTTCAAGTATTGGAAAACTCCACTATATTTATTTTTATATATTTGTTGTCGTTTATAGTGAAAACTGATAAAAATATAAGTATGGAAGATTATAGAAGAACTACTACAACCGTATCATTCATTAACTATCATTTTGTGTTTTGTCCTCGGTACAGAAGAAAAATATGGGTATTCGGATTTTATGGTGGAAAAGGGCTTATATTCCACCCTTCTCCAATTTCTTAATTAGTGTGGAAAAATCAACACCATAGTTGTCTGTTATGTTGTGGTCTGTCACTTCATACCAATTGAGAGTTTCGTATAATATAGCTTTGCTGAACGCACTCGAATTAAAACGTGGCTTACGTCTCTTATGTAGTTTTTCATTAAAAAGTATTTTGGCTCGTAAGGCTTCAAAGGAGTAACCTCTACCCATTCGTTCTACTTGCCTAATAATACTATTAATGGACTCTGTATAAGCGTTAGTGAGCCTTTTATCGAAGTAGTTGAAGATTTCATCCTGCCAGTTGTCTACAGCTCTAACAAGGTCTTTATATGCGTCTTTAGAGTTACTGGATAAACAACGTTGTCTCCAATATCTATAACGATCCATCCCCTCGTCAGAATCATCTGTATCCCATATCATGTAGAACTCTTCTTTAATTTCATAGGCTTCTTTTAGGTCAGAGCTATTACTTAACCAAGTATCTAAAAGAAATGAGTCTCTTTCATTCAAGTCATGCTTTCGTTTAAGAAGGATATACCTTTCACGCATAAGGGTACGCCTTTCTTTGGCTGTCATATTGGCTCTGAGAGACTTCCTAACATTATCTAATGCTTGATTAGCCATTCGGACTACATGAAACTTATCTACAACTACTTTAGCGTGTGGCAAAACAGTATTTACTGCATCTTTGTAAGGCTTCCACATATCCATTGTGACGTATTCAATGTAATGCCTATCACCAATCTCTGAAAGCCTTTGTATAACAGTATTCTTATTACGATTAGGCTTAATATCAAAGATGGTTTTACGTTCAACATTAGTCAATACAAGACGAGGTTTACGGATAATATGTATTTCATCTATTCCAAGCCATTTAGGAGTCTCAAATTGGTATTCTTGTTCTTTAAATGCTACATAGTCCTTAAAGACGTTTCTTACGGTCTTTTCGTCTACACCGACGCTTTCAGCGACATCCACAAAGGTCTTGGACATAGACTGCTCTTCAATGGACTTTAACAACCTTTTAGTCATGCTACGTTTTTCGTCAATAGAAATAAGACGTTCCCAAAAGGTAGAACCACATTCACGACATTTATAACGTCTACGCTTTAGTTGTAAGCCCACTCGCTTCAAACGAATGGGCAAGTCCATAATTAGTTGCTTTCGTGAGTCATGCCTATACAACTTATCAAAACCACATTCAGGACAACGTTCAGGCGGTTCGATTGCTTCCACTTTAAACATCATATCGCTTTCATTTTCTTGTGGTGGTTCTGTTGTTTTAAGATCTGGTAGTAATAATAAGTCTGACATACTGTTCATCCTTTACTACTCGTAGTGTTACGATATTAATTATCTTTCATTGAATATCCTACGTAAAAAAGGTTATCCCATTGATGCAGGGATAACCTTTTCATTATTCATTTATGCAGTAGCACAGCTACAATCTTTGCACTCACAGACTTCATCAGTACAGTTATCTACACATTCTTGACTGCAATAAACTTTTCCTTCTACTTCTACTTTGTTTTCACCAAGAAGACAATTACAGCTTGGTCTCGCACATTTTTCCATACCAAACTCCTCCTTATTATTTTGGTAAATCCTCGGTTAAACACCAACCTTGGTCTAAAAGACTAACGACACAATTATCAACAATTCGGTACCGAATAAAATTGCCTTCACGATTATTGCGAACGATGCCTTTATCGACCAATCGTTGAAGTTGGTTGGAAATGGCTTGAGGTTTCATTTCAAGCTGTTCTGCTACCTCACTAACAGATAAATTTGGTGTTCGAATTAAAGTGTGCAATATTCTGAGTCGAGTCCCATTAGAAAGTATTTTAAAGGTCTCACTTAAACCCTCAGCGTTATCTGTATCTAACAAGGGGCGTTCCGTTAGTTTTGGTTTTGGTGTACACCAGTTTTCAGCCATTATTTCCTCCTCCATTTCACAATTACATTATATAGTGTAATAGTTTTTGTGTCAAGACGTTTATACAGTGAAATTCATAATATAAGCATCTTTTTTATCAGTACGTTATGACACCTTTACAATATAGTAATTTATTTCCCTTGCACTGACTATTTAAATTTTTTTCAACCTATAATCACCTGTGTTTGTGTTTGATTGGAACTATTATTTTCCTTAGTATTCCACTAAATAATCCGATTTAACACTAACTGTTTTTAAATTATTAAAATAGTAATTCCACTATATATTCCGAAGACCCAAAAATATTTCTTGACAACAAGGTAGAAAAGAGATTCAAAGAAATGGTGCACGAAATATGCGAACCACTAAAAATACAAGTGATTGCTTTAGAATGTGACAAAGACCATGCACACATGTTTCTCAATGTACTACCTACACTAAGCCCTGCAAACATCATGGCAAAAATCAAAGGAGTGACATCTAAACAGTTGCGAGAAGAATTTCCGCACCTGCGACACCTGCCAAGTTTGTGGACACGTTCTTAATTTGTTTCTACTGCTGGAAACGTATCAAGTCAAACTATAAAGCGATATGTTGAACAACAAAAAACAAGGGGGTGAAATCATGTCACAAACAATCACTGTAAAAATCAAATTGCTACCTACTAAAGAACAGGATTTGACTTTGACCGAAATGAGTAAAACATACATTTCAACAATCAACGATCTTGTGTCTGAAATGGTAAAAGAAAAGAAAAGCACTAAGAAAACAAGTAAAAACATTGGTGCTTCTTTGCCCAGTGCGGTGAAAAACCAAGCAATTAAAGATGCGAAAAGTGTTTTCAAGAAGGCAAAGAAAACAAAATTTGAAACCATTCCAGTCTTAAAGAAACCTACGTGTATCTGGAACAACCAAAACTACTCTTTGGACTTCACTCATATTTCACTGCCGATCATGATTGACGGTAAAGCCAAGAAAACGCCTATTCGGGCTTTATTAATTGATAAGGAAAATCGAAATTTCAATTTGCTGAAACATAAGTTAGGCACATTGCGTATCACGAAAAAGTCAAATAAATGGATCGCACAAATTTCTGTCACTACGCCTACTCCTCAAAAAACGGGATTCAAGGTTATGGGAGTTGACTTAGGTTTAAAAGTTCCGGCTGTTGCAGTAACTGATGACGGAAAAGTGCGTTTCTTTGGTAACGGCAGACAGAATAAATATAAAAAGAGAAAGTTTCGTTCTGTTCGTAAAGCATTAGGCAAAAAGAAAAAATTAAATGCTATCCGCAGTTCAAAAAACAAGGAACAGCGTTGGATGAAAGATCAAGACCATAAAGTAAGTCGTGCGATTGTTAATTTTGCTAAAGAAAATGAAATCTCTGTCATTCGTTTAGAACAATTAGCGAATATCAGACAGACGACAAGAACAAGTCGTAAAAACGAAAAGAATTTGCATACATGGTCCTTTTATCGTCTATCTCAATTTATTGAGTACAAGGCCAAGTTAGAAGGCATTAAGGTTGAATATGTGAGTCCTGTTTATACGAGTCAAACATGTCCTAACTGTTCTGAAAAGAACAAAGCACAAGACCGCAAATACAAGTGTAAATGCGGATTCGAGAAACATCGTGATCTAGTAGGTGCTATGAACATTCGATGTGCACCTGTGATTGATGGTAATAGTCAATCAGCATAGGGAACTATAGGTTCTGCCCTATGAGGGGCAATGAGATGCCCTCATCTTGAAGGCTGTTCAAAACAGAAATGGACTGCGAACGCTTAGTCATTCAAGAATCCCACCCGTTTAACCGTAAGGTTTAGGGCTTGCGTCTTTAGACGTGGGAGTCTCAAAAGTGTGTCTAGGGCATCATTATATAGAAAGCTATCGGAAGGGAACTAATAATCACTCTTTATTCCATTAAGGGTCAGTCTATCGAAATAGTAAATGGGTGCTTTCTTGTTGACAATTTATAAAGTTTGGTATACTTTATAAACAACTTAAAAATCGGTAGATGTTTATTTTCGCCTTTATAAAAAAATTAGACCTTTAGCATTCTTTTAATATTTAATATTGACTGGATGAAAAAGTATCCTAAATAAAAAAGGAAGAGTAACGTAAATCGATTTATTTCATAATCAAGGGGCTAAATTAAAATTAAACCAATGTTTTCTTTAGAAGGAAATTAAAACATAAAGTAAAATGACCTATAAAAAGGTAGCTCTTCAAAAAACTTCGCATGAAGTTAGTTGAAGTGAAGCCGACAATTTTCAAGATTCAATGATTTAAAATCATCATTGAATTATTGAAGTTGTCGGCTTTTTTTATTGGAAAATAACATGTAACTAATAATTGAAGTAAATAACCTGGAAATAAAATCACCTTCATTAAAAGGATTTTTTGTACGTTAATGTCATAAAAAGGGAGAATTTGAAATGTTAGTTTCACTGAGTTCGTCATCATGGTTAACATTATTTTTTATTATGCTTATTGCATCTGGTCTAAGTGGACTATTGTTTTTACATCCACGAGTACCCTTAAGTTTTGTTCGCATTCATATTGGAATCGTTGCTTTACCGCCATTGATTTCCTTATTGGCTCTAGCTAATACCACTGTGGACGTAATTATTGGTCCTTGGTCCTTGGATTCCTTAGCTTGGTTAATGGCTTTCTTTGTACTTTCAATTGGTTTAATCATTCAGCGTTTTTCTGTACATTACTTAATGGGAGATCACTCTTATCGTAAGTATTTTATACTTTTTACATTCACTACAGGTGTTGCTTCAATTACATGGTTAAGTGGTGACCTCCGCTTGATGGTTATATCTTGGGGAGCAACCCTTGCCGGTTTAATCTTACTTATTAGGTTAAATAGTGGATGGAAAGTAGTTAGTGAAGCAACCAAAGTTTCTGGTCGATTATTTATATTAAGTTGGTTTTCTTTGTTACTTGCAATGATTTGGCTTTTTAAAGTTACTGGTGAATGGCAGTTATCATTAGCTCTAACAAATGAAAACTTAGCTCAACTTGGAGCATGGGAGAAAACAGGGGTTAATTTATTGATAGTATTAGCAGTGATAATTCCTGCAGCCCAATGGCCTTTCCAAAGATGGTTAATTGAGTCTGTTGTTGCTCCGACTCCTGTTTCTGCGATTATGCACGCAGGGATAGTAAATGCAGGTGGGATTATGCTAACTCGATTTTCACCTCTTTTTAATGGGGATATAGCATCGATAATTTTACTTATTCTTGCAGGCATTTCTGTATTAATTGGGTCTGGAATTAGTTTAGTCCAGGTTGACTATAAACGTCAGTTATTAGGCTCCACGATTGGACAAATGGGGTTTATGCTCATTCAGTGTGCATTAGGTGCGTATTTAGCAGCCATTATTCATCTTATATTACATGGTTTGTTCAAAGCTATGCTGTTTTTACAGGCTGGTTCTGCAGTACGTCGTTTCGAAGTTTCGACTCGCGTTAATGAAAAGTCATCTAAATTATGGATCATGAGTGGCCGGACTTTAGGCTTAGTTGTCGGGGTTACTTTTTGGCTCATGGCTCCTGGAGAGGGTTATCAATTGATTAGTGCTCTAATCTTAGGGTGGTCATTGTCTGTTTCTTGGACACAGCTCGTAGCTTTTGGAGAGGGGAGAATTGGTAGAATTGCTGGTTTATCATTTTTAGGAGGATCTGCCATCGTTTATTTTATCATTCACAACCTCTTCTATGAATGGTTGCATACAACCGTTTATCAAGGTGTCCAACCTCCGATGGCAGTTGTCATCATTGTCTTATGTCTCTTACTATTTGGCAGTGTTATAGGTACATGGGTAACTCGTCATTGTTCTACTGTTTCCTTTGCGGTTCTTTATCTTTGGTTAGTAAGATTAGGTGAAGCAAAACCAAAGTCAGTAGAAAGTCACCCAAGCTACCTTAAACAATATTTATCTCAAGGAGGTAGTCGGTGATGAGTGTGACATCCGTATTAAAGAAAGATATAAATATTGATGTTCAAGAAAGGGATTTTAACGTTTTAGTTGAATCAGCTAGCCGGGTTATTGCCCCGCTATCGCCAATTTCTGCGTTTGCTGCACGTAATCCCTGGATGGGACTTGAAAACCAATCTTTTCATCAGGTTGCAGTGTGGTTAAAAAATATTCGTGGTGTTGATATATACCCTAGTGCTTCTATGATCCTTTCGGCAAAGAGTAAAGGTGAGATTGATGATGCTTTTGTGAAAGCAGGACTACTGCGTTGGCTTGATTCACAGTCCTTTAATATACCACGGGACGTGGCAGAGCGATACTGTCTTACTGCACTAAAATTAGATACATTACCATCAAACTTCTTATCATCACATGAGCTGGAAAAATTAGTAGAGGGATTTAGTGTTCTGAATACGGATAGTATCGAGGATTTTTTAAAGCAACCAATAAGTTCGCATATAAAGAATCAAGATGGTGAAAGATTAATAAATATTCTCGATTATCATGTTATCAAGTGGTGTAAGTTATATCTTGATGAATCTCAGGCAGGTTGGACAATGCCTAATCGTGAGAAAGGTTTCTATAGTGCTTGGCAGCGTCTCATTCAATATGATCCGGCACTTAGTAAAAATCAACGTAAAAGTTTTAGAAATTGGCCCCAAGAGGCAAATACGGCTTTAAAAGAAGCTTTAACTGCACTAGAAATACCAGGATCAGAGATACAGACTTATCTTGAAGGCCATTTGCTTTCCTTACCTGGGTGGGCAGGAATGATGCTTTGGCGCTCCCAACAATCGAGCCATGAACGTGCACTTCTAACAGAATATTTAGCAGTTCGACTTTCCATGGAATGTGTTCTCATAAAGCCTTACTTACCTTTGTCCAATCAAAGCACTAAGAAAAAAGTTTCGATTACTCCCCTTTTAGCATCTTGGATTCATTGGGGGGACCTATCCATCGAGGAATGGTCACAGATGTCTGCCGCTGAACAAAGCGAATATTTATTATTTGCCTATCGTTTTGATGAGAATCTTCGCAAGAAGCTTTGGTTGGAAGCTTGGGAACAAACATACATTGAGCGATTAAGTGAGAAGATTGTCTCTAAACAACGTGTGACCAACGATAAAAAATCTGTTTTAGCCCAATTAGCATTCTGTATTGATGTACGATCAGAACCTTTTCGTCGTCAACTTGAAAAAGAAGGTCCGTTTGAAACGATTGGAATTGCTGGTTTCTTTGGCTTACCGATTGCAACTAGTGAACTTGGTAGTAATCACACCCATTCATCCTTGCCGGTTATGCTAAAGCCTAAACATCACATAAAAGAATCAGCGGGTGAAAAAGAGCTTTATTCTTACCAACAACGCAAGCAGGCAGCAAATTCATTAAGCTATACATTTAAAATGATGAAACAGAATGTACTTGCGAGCTTAGTTTTACCAGAAATAAGTGGACCTTGGCTTAGTCTGCAAATGGTAGCACGAAGCTTTGTGCCAAGAAGAGCAGGTCGTTTCATTCATAATCTTCGTAAGACCTGGTTACGCAAACCTGATACAAAACTCTTACTTAATCATGTTTATGACGAAAAGGCGGGGCTACCTGTTGGCTTTTCTAAAGAAGAAAAAGTGAACTATGTGCGTCAAGCTCTAAAAGGGATGGGGCTTACAGAGAATTTCGCACCATTAGTCGTGATATGCGGACATGGTAGTCAAAGCAACAACAACCCTTATGCTGCATCTCTTGACTGTGGTGCCTGCGGTGGGGCGGCAGGTGGATTCAATGCTAGGGTTTTAGCTACTTTATGCAACCTTACAGAGATAAGAGAAGTGCTTTCTGCTGAAGGAATAGAAATCCCTGAGGAAACTGTTTTTGTAGCCGCTGAGCATAACACAACAGTGGATGAATTACACTGGATTTATGTTCCTGAACTTTCTGAATCTGCACAAGAAGCATTTGATCATATCGAAGCTATTATGCCGAAAGTGAGCCATAATGCAAATGCGGAGCGTCTAGCTCAATTACCAAATTTCAAATCAAAATTTAAAAATCCAAGTGCTGAGGCACACCGATTTGCGGAAGATTGGAGTGAGATTCGTCCGGAATGGGGGCTAGCGCGGAATGCATCTTTTATTATAGGCCAACGTGAATTAACTCAGGATTGTGACTTGGAGGGTAGAGCCTTCCTTCATAATTATGATTGGAAGCAGGATGAGAGTGGTGATCTGCTAGCAAACATCATTGCAGGACCAGGAACGGTTGCCCAATGGATTAATCTACAATATTATGCTTCAACGGTAGCTCCTCATTATTATGGTAGTGGAAATAAAAGAACACAAACCGTAACAGCAGGTCTTGGCGTTATGCAAGGGAATGCAAGTGACTTGTTAAACGGACTACCTTGGCAATCCGTCATGGAATCGGATTACGAGGCTTATCATTCTCCTCTTCGCTTGCTGATTGTCATCCAAGCACCTAGTGAATATGTAAAACGGTTATTAACTAATGATTTAGCGTTTCGAGAAAAAGTTCAAAATGGATGGGTTAGACTTGCTAGTGTTGATCCAGAAGGACGTTGGGAAAATTGGCAACTGCAAAAATAAATATTTATCAAATGATATGTTACTCAGTTAAAAAATTCATAACAATAAAGAAAGGGTGTACAATATGGATTTAAATAAAAATAAAAAAGCTTTATTGTTAACGGATATCGAAAGTGGATTGGAGCCTCTCCTACAACAAGTAACTAACATTCAACCAGAAAATATGTTAATGATACAAAGCTATGGCACCGTAATCTCACATCCTTATGGAGATATAATGAGATCTGTTATCATTGCTATTTATCAGGAAAATGTCGAGGAGATTTTTATTGTAGGAACAAAAGATAAGAGGACTACCACAGTTAATGTACAAACTCAATTTGAATCAATGAAAAATAAAATACAAACATTAGACTATCTTTATCAACATTGTATGCCTGAATTTTCAGGTGGTACAGTTGATGAATGGCTAAATGGAAATGAAAATATCATTGACAGTATCGAAAAGAGTGTTGATGTCATTCGTCACCATCCTTTAGTACCGTCTTATGTTAAAGTTTGTGGTTTAATAGTTAATAATAAGGAGGGAAAATCCTCAATTGTGGAGATTCCTACTAATAAAACAGCGGGAAACTGTCCAACCTTTTAAAAAGTTCTTAAAAGATTCTATAAAAGTCCCTAATAAGATCAATATAGACCTGTTAGGAACTTTTTCTGGAGAGATAAAGGATAGGCTGACTCCCTTAGAAACTCTCTGGAAAAAGCAAGAATGGGAGTGGATGAACTTGGTCTCCCTCTTGAAATAGCTAGTAAAGGAAGTAATAGACTATTTTTTGTTCTATAGGAGATGTATCGTTTATGAAAATATCTAAAGGTTCTTATGAAGCTGAAATAAGTAAGGCCATTACTCAATGGGAAAAAGACTTTCTTGGACGTGGGTCTGTATCTGTTAAAACAGATATATTACGGGATATGATAATTGTGAATTTACAAGGTATTTTAACACCAGCTGAATATACTGTTTGTGAAACAAAAGAGGGACTGTTAACTATTAAAAAAACTCGTTCGGAATTAGTTGAATCAGGTATAGAAGATCTTAAGAATATTATATTAACTATAACTGGAGAAAAAGTGAAAAGCTTTCATACTGATCTAAGCTCTCGTACTGGTGAACGAGTTATGGTATTTAAATTATTTAATAATCTTGAGAAAAATCTTTTTATGTAAAAAATAAGTGGAAGTGTTTAGCAACTTTCTCTTCTTTTGTTTATAGTTATTGCACAGTACAAAAATACATTGTTCTTTTTGCTCATTATGAAGTTTATTAAAGGATGATAATATCTCTTAATTGGTTAAGCCTCCCTTTTCAACGATTGCGCGCTTTTCTAGAGTAACGGAAAAAAGTCCAATTTCTCCATTTTAATACTGAGAAATTGGACTTTTTAATATTGTAAGTTCCTTAACGTTGTAAATCCGCACTTTCCTGACAGTGCCTCTATTATTTCAATTGTTCCGCCAGCTGGGCTTCCATCTGATCAAAGGATCGCTGCACGTTTTTGTGAGGATGATTTGTTAATAGACTCACGATCACGACGGCCATGAAACTAATGAGAAAGCCAGGAATCATTTCATACATTAAAGATTTCAAGGATGGTGTACTAATCCAGATCATAACCGTTACCGCTCCGGATATCATTCCTGCAAGCGCTCCCCACTTAGTCATTCGTTTCCAATAAAGGCTCAATAGAACAGTTGGCCCAAAAGCGGCGCCAAATCCGGCCCAAGCATTCCCGACGAGCGAAAGAATGGTGTCATTCGGCGTGTACGACAGGATGATACCGACTGCCGCTACTGCAAATACAGCAAGTCTTCCGATCATAACCAATTCCTTGTCTGTGGCTTGCCGGTGGAGAAAGGCTTTATAAAAGTCTTCCGTCAACGCACTGGACGTGACAAGCAACTGAGAAGAAATCGTACTCATAATCGCCGCTAAAATGGCCGATAATAAAAAGCCGGTAATGAGCGGATGAAACAAGATCTCTGAGAAGAGAATGAAGATTGTTTCAGGGTCTTTAATTTGGATGTTATTCACTGATAGGTAAGCCACGCCAACTAAACCGGTTGCTAAGGCGCCAACGATAGAAATTACCATCCAGCCGATGCCAATTCTTCTGGCGGTTTTTAGTTGCTTCACAGAGGTAATCGCCATAAATCGCACGATAATATGCGGCTGGCCGAAGTAGCCTAATCCCCATGCAAGGAAGGACATAATTCCTAAAATGGAAGTGCCTTTGAATAAATCCATCAAGCTTGGATCAATCGCGTGAACTTCTTGCAGAGTAGAAGAAATGCCGTCTAATTCGGTAAACGCGACTACAGGAACAAGCACTAATGCAGCAAACATAATACAGCCTTGAACGAAATCGGTTAAACTGACGGCCAGAAATCCGCCAAATAGCGTATAACAAATAACGACTCCAGCTGTTACGAATAGCCCCACCTTATAATCCATTTGAAAGGCTGACTCGAATAGCCGCCCGCCGGAAACTAACCCTGCCGATGTGTAAAGTGTGAAGAAAGTGATGATAACTACTGCAGAAACGAAGCGCAGTATTTTGGTTCGGTCAGAAAAGCGGTTTTCAAAATAATCGGGGATAGTAATCGAATCGTTTGCAACCTCTGTATATGTGCGCAAACGAGGGGCGATTAAGAGATAATTCAAATAGGCACCGACCGTTAAACCAATGGCAATCCAAGCGCTGGACAAACCAGTTGCAAACATGGCTCCGGGCAGCCCCATCAGCATCCAGCCACTCATATCGGAAGCGCCGGCTGATAATGCAGTAACAGCAGGGCCAAGACCGCGCCCGCCCAGCATGTAATCGGATAAATCGGACGTTTTTCTATAAGAATACAGACCGATCGCCAGCATTCCGATGAAATAAATAGCTAAAGATATGAAGATTTCTACACTCACCAAATCTCTCCTTCATGAAAATAGTTATAACAATTTCTAACCCTAACAAAGAATGCCGCGTCATTCAAGGAACCTAAAAGCGGAGAAAGGGAGGAGAGACCTATATACGAACATAATGAAAGCGATTACATAAAACGAAAAAGTAAAATGATTCTAAATATTCAAAACAAGAAAAAGAATCTGTGCGAACAATGCTATTCGAATAAAGTGGAGCGTGGTAAAATAAGCTTTGTGCGAAGGAAGAGACTCTTCTGCTTTATTGCTATGAAACCGGATTATTTGATAAGATGAAGAGTATTGTAGAGTGTCGAAATATACGGAGGTGAATGAACTTGACACGTATTACAGAAGAACAAGTGAAACATGTAGCGAATTTAGCGCGTCTTGCTGTGACTGAAGAAGAAGTAGAGAAATTCACTTCTCATTTAGATGCCATTATCTCTTTTGCGGAGCAATTAAATGAGTTGGATACAACAAATGTAGAGCCGACATCACATGTTTTAAATATGAAGAATATTATGCGCGAGGATAAAGCTCAGCCAGGATTGCCGCAGGAGGAAGTATTGAAAAATGCTCCAGACCATGAAGGCGGACAAATCCGCGTGCCGTCGATAATTGAGTAGGGAGGGAACACGATGACATTATTTAATTACAAGCTGACAGAGCTTCATGATCTTTTACATAAAAAAGAAATCTCCATCCCAGATCTAGTGGAGGAATCCTACAAAAGAATTGAAGAAGTGGAAGACAAGGTTCAAGCGTTCATTACTTTAAATGAAGAGCAAGCACGCAAACAAGCGGAAGCGCTGCAAGCCAAAATCAGCACCGATGAGGCGAAAGGGCTTTTGTTCGGCATGCCGATTGGAATTAAAGACAATATCGTCACCAAAGGATTGCGGACAACAAGCGGAAGCCAAATGCTGAATAATTTTGATCCGATTTATGATGCGACGGTCATGGAGAAACTTCATGCCGCGCAAACCATTACGATCGGAAAATTAAATATGGACGAGTTTGCGATGGGCTCGTCTACGGAAAATTCCGGATACCATAAAACGTATAACCCTTGGAATTTGGACTGCGTGCCGGGCGGTTCCTCAGGCGGATCTGCGGCAGCTGTAGCCGCAGGAGAAGTGCCGTTTTCTTTAGGATCTGATACAGGCGGCTCCATTCGCCAGCCAGCTGCCTTCTGCGGAGTAGTTGGATTAAAGCCTACATACGGCCGGGTCTCCCGTTACGGATTGATTGCCTTTGCTTCTTCGTTAGATCAAATTGGGCCGATCACCCGCAACGTGGAGGATAACGCCTATTTATTAGAAGCGATTTCAGGATTGGATCCTCACGATTCCACTTCAGCTGATGTCGCTGTTGATTCTTATGCACAAGCGCTGACCGGCGATGTGAAAGGACTGCGGATTGCTGTACCGAAGGAATATCTGGGAGAAGGCGTTTCGGACGATGTGCGCCAATCCGTTTTAGAGGCGCTGAAGGTGTTAGAAGGCATGGGAGCCACATGGGAAGAAGTATCACTTCCGCATTCTAAATATGGTGTAGCCACTTATTATTTGCTCGCCTCATCAGAAGCCTCCTCCAACCTGGCTCGCTTCGACGGCATCCGTTACGGTTATCGCACGGAAAATGCAGAGAATTTAATCGATCTCTATAAAAAAACTCGTGCAGAAGGGTTTGGCGATGAAGTGAAGCGCCGGATTATGCTCGGTACATTCGCTTTAAGCTCCGGTTATTATGACGCCTATTACAAAAAAGCCCAAAAAGTACGTACATTAATTAAAAAAGACTTTGAAGATATTTTAGAACAATACGATGTGATCATTGGGCCAACCGCGCCGACGCCAGCTTTCAAAATCGGCGAAAACATTGATGACCCATTAACGATGTATGCCAATGATATCTTGACCATTCCGGTAAATCTTTCCGGCGTTCCGGCTATTTCCGTACCATGCGGATTCTCTGGCGGCATGCCGCTCGGTCTGCAAATCATCGGAAAGCATTTTGATGAAAAGACGGTCTATCGCGTGGCTCATGCCTTTGAACAGGAAACAGACTTTCATCAGAAAAAACCAACATTGTAAGGGGTGAACAGAATGAACTTTGAAACGGTCATTGGATTAGAAGTCCATGTAGAGCTTAAAACAGAATCAAAAATCTTTTCTTCGGCGCCGGCTCACTTCGGTGCTGAACCTAATACAAATACAACAGTGGTCGACTTAGGTTATCCAGGCGTGCTGCCCGTAGTCAATCGGCGCGTCGTGGAATTTGCGATGAAAGCGGCAATGGCATTAAACTGTGAGATTGCTTCTATTACTAAATTTGACCGCAAAAACTACTTCTACCCCGATAACCCGAAAGCTTATCAAATTTCGCAATTCGATAAGCCGATTGGCGAGAACGGCTGGATTGAAATAGAAGTCGGCGGTAAAAAGAAAAAAATCGGCATTACGCGCATTCATATGGAAGAAGATGCCGGTAAATTAACGCACACAGGAAACGGCTATTCTTTGTGTGACTTTAACCGCCAAGGAACACCGCTTATTGAAATCGTATCAGAGCCGGACATTCGCTCTGCGGAAGAAGCTTATGCTTATTTAGAAAAGCTGAAGTCTATTATTCAGTACACAGAAGTGTCTGATTGTAAAATGGAGGAAGGTTCTCTTCGCTGTGACGCCAACATTTCATTGCGTCCGTTCGGACAAGCGGAGTTCGGTACGAAAACGGAGCTAAAGAACCTCAATTCATTTAACTTCGTTCGCAAAGGCTTGGAATATGAAGAAAAGCGGCAAGCGGATGTATTATTATCCGGCGGTGTGATTGAACAGGAAACACGCCGTTTTGATGAAGCGTCAGGAAAAACGTTATTAATGCGCGTTAAAGAAGGCTCTGATGATTATCGCTATTTCCCCGAACCGGATCTGGTGGATATCCATATTGATGAGGAGTGGAAAGAGCGGGTGCGCGCTTCCATTCCAGAGCTTCCGGATGAGCGCAAAGAACGCTATATGAATGAGCTTGGCTTGCCGGCCCACGATGCCAAGGTGCTGACCATTACGAAAGAAATGGCGGACTTTTTTGAGGCAACAGTTGACGCAGGCGCAGACGCGAAGCTTGCATCTAACTGGTTAATGGGAGAAGTGTCGGCTTATCTGAACGCCGAAGCCAAGGAATTGAATGAATGCGCCTTGACACCGGAAAGCTTAGCCGGAATGATCCGCTTAATTGAAAAAGGAACGATTTCTTCGAAAATCGCCAAAAAAGTATTTAAAGAGCTCATTGAAAATGGCGGAGATGCTGAGAAAATCGTGAAAGAAAAAGGGCTAGTCCAAATTTCGGATGAAGGCGCCCTGATGAAATATGTAACGGAAGCATTAGATGCCAATCCGCAATCCGTTGAAGATTTTAAAAACGGAAAAAGCAAGGCCATCGGCTTCTTAGTCGGCCAAATCATGAAAGCGACTAAAGGACAAGCAAACCCAGCTGTTCTGAACAAGCTATTAATGGAAGAAATCAAAAAGCGCTAGCAAATAAAATGCACTCCTTAATTAGGAACTGCGCTTTGTTATAATAAGGGGATTTTTACAGATCAACCGTCTCCAGCCGGGCGACTCTTCGCTTATGCAGGCTGGAGACGGTTTTTTATTGTCCGGCCGCAAGTCTGGTAGGGTGAAGGCAGAGAATAGACGGCTAAAGTGATCATCAAAAGTAAGAATTTTCTTTCATCCGTGCTGCTGAAGGAAGAAATAAGGCTCTTCCATTCAACGCCTTAGTCCCTTGCATCTGGCAGCCTGCATGCGGGATCGGGCTGCTATTCCGAGTTGACGAATAAGGAATTAAAGTTTAAAGTATATATAACTCATAAAAATAATCGGGATTGAACAGGAGGGATCAAAATGAAAGAACAGTATCGTGTGATACCTGGTGCTGAAGCGTTTTATTTTGAAGGTAATGAAATAGGTATTATACTTTCACATGGCTTTATGGGAACCCCGCAAAGTGTGAAATACATTGGGAAAGGTCTGGCGGCCAAAGGGTTTACTGTTTTAGCTCCACGGCTCAAAGGGCATGGCACGCATCCTCTCGATATGGAAAAATGCCGCTATGAAGATTGGTACGAAAGCTTTCAGCAAGCTTATGGCACGCTGAAAGCCCAAGAGAAGCAAGTGTTTGTATTGGGCCAATCGATGGGAGGCACACTAGCTCTTAAATTGGCTTCTGAATATCAGGATATCGCGGGGATCATCACGATCAATGCAGCTTTGGCACTTCCGTCCTTTGATTATTTGAAGTCAACGCCAGCCCCGCGATTTATTGATGAGGGACCGGCGGATATTAAAGCTGCGGACGTTCAGGAAATCACCTATGATCAAGCGCCTGTACGTGCTATTCGTGAATTGCAAAGATTAATGGTCGAAGTGCCGGGCTGTTTCTCTCAAGTCACTGCCCCTGCGCTCTGTATCAAATCCTTCATTGATCATGTGGTCCCTCCAGAGAGCACGGTGTACATTTATCAATCGATTGCTTCTAAAAACAAAAGCCTCGTAACATTGCCGAATTCCTATCATGTTGCTTCAATGGATCATGATAAGGATTTGATCATCGAGCAAGCGGCGAGCTTTATTCTGGAGCATGCATCGGTGCAGCCGCGCGCGACGGCACAATGAAGATTGCTCAGTAAAGGGAACAAGGAATGTCCGTTTGGACATTCCTTGTTCCCTATGGCGCGCGGAATGCGGCGGCTATAATGGCAGCGGCCTGTTTGATTTCGTTATCGGAAACCGTAAGCGGCGGAAGCAGGCGCAGGACGTGTGTGCCCGCCGTTAGCAGCAGAAGCCCCCGCTCACGGATTGCGGCTACATAAGGGGCGGCTTCTTCGGTCAGCTCAATGCCAATCATGAGCCCTTTTCCTTTTATTTTCTTTACTTGCGGCATGAGGGAAAGCTCCGAATTCAGCGCAGCGGCCAACTGTTTCCCTTTTGCTGCTACTTGCTGCAAAAATGTTTCTTCAAAAACAGTTTGCAGCGTAACTTTCGCTGCAGCGAGAGACACAGGGTTGCCGCCGAAAGTGGAACCGTGTGAACCTGGTGAGAAAGCGCTCGCCAGTTCCTTTTTGCCGATGATGGCTCCGAGGGGCAAACCGTTGGCGATGCCTTTGGCGGTGGAGACGATATCAGGATCTAATCCCGCATGCTGGAAAGCGAAAGCTTTCCCAGTTCGGCCAATGCCGGTTTGCACTTCGTCTACAATAATCAAGGAACCATTTTGCTGGACGAGTTCCGCAGCTGCTTGCAAAAATTCATCTTCCGCCGCATGGATGCCTCCTTCTCCTTGAATGACTTCAAATAGAAGTCCCGCTGTGTCGTCATCCAATGCGCATCGGAGCGCTTCTAAATCATGTAAAGGCACATATTCAAAGGTAGGCAGCATCGGGCCGAATCCTGATTTGATCTTATCCTGTCCTGTCGCAGCCATAGTGGCAAATGTCCGGCCGTGAAATGAGCTGATAAACGTAATTATTTTGCTTCTCCCGGTTGCTTTGCGCGCCAGCTTAATGGCTGCTTCATTTGCTTCCGCACCGCTGTTGGCGAAAAAAACAAGGTCCAGGCCAGAGGCATCAGCCAGCTGTTTAGCCACTTCTTCCTGCAGTTCGCTTTGGAATAAATTCGAAGTGTGCCAAAACTGATTCAGCTGCTGTTCGACGGCTGCTTTGACTTGATCGTTGACATGGCCAAGATTGCAGACGCCGATGCCGGAGGTGAAATCCAAATATTTTCTTCCGCTGACATCTGTCAGCCACGCCCCTTTAGCCGCTTGCGGGGTCACGTCCCAGCGTTTGTAGGTTGGGAATAAGTGGCTCATAGGATCACCTTCTCTTTCATAAACTTTGTTCCATACCACTGTCCATTCTGATAAAAAGATTTTTTCCCGGAAACGATATGCACGTCACCAGCGTGATGGGTTAAGGCTTTTAAGGCAGATTGGACTTTCGGAATCATTCCGCCCTGAATCACTCCGTTGGTGATCAGTGCTTTCGTTTCTTGTTCCGTTAGCTGAGAAAGCAGTTTCCCCTCCTGTAAGACTCCATCTACATCTGTGACGATTAGAAAATGGTCGGCATTCAAGGCGTTGGCAACCGCGCAGGCAGCATGATCAGCATTCACATTTAACACGGCGCCATTAGGACCGGATGCCAGCGGAGTAAGGACGGGCATCAGCTTCTGGCTGCACAGCAGCCGGATAAAGGTGCTGTTGACTTTCGTGACATCGCCGACAAACCCAAGCTCTTCTTGATTGATGAAGTCCGCTTCGAGCAGGGCGTTGTCGCTGGAATTGACGCCAATTGCCGCGATTCCATGCGCTTCAAGCATGCGGACCAGCTTGCGGTTTAAGCTGCCGGCAAGGGCCAGTTCAGCTGTTTGCAGCACTTGTTCCGATGTGACGCGCAAGCCGTTTTTAAATTCGCTCTCAACTTGCAGAGCCTCAAGCATCGCATTAATCTCGGGGCCGCCTCCGTGAACAAATACAATCGCATGTCCGCTTTCCGATAATTCTTTCATGCTGGCAAAGAAAGCGTCATCTAACTCATTCAGGACACTTCCGCCGCATTTGACAACAATGGTTTTCATAATATTCTCCTTTTTAGAAAAAAGCGCAAGGAGCCGCTCGCGCTGACTCCATGGCTTTAATGATTAAGTCCGGTAGCTAGCGTTTATTTTGATATAATCATATGAAAGGTCGCAGCCCCACGCCCGGCCGCATCCGTCCCCTGTGTGTAAATGAACGGTGATTTTAACCGTATCGCCTTTAAAATAATCCGTGAGTTGTTTTTCTGAATAACAAACGACTTCGCTTTGTTCAAGGATTTTTTGATTGCCGATCGCGATATCGATCCTGTTTGGATTGAGCATGATATTGGCCGAGCCGATTGCGCTAATGATGCGTCCCCAGTTAGCATCCGCGCCGAAAACAGCTGTCTTCACAAGGTTGGAACCAACGACTGCTTTGGCGGCTGTCCGGGCTTCTTCGTCATTAAATGCTCCAGATACTTCCACTTCTACAAGCTTCGTTGCCCCTTCTCCGTCTCTGGCAATCATTTTTGCTAATGTTTCACTCGTCTTCTTGAGCATAAATAAAAAGGCAGGCCAATCGCGATGCTCCGGAGACAGCGGCTGGTTGCCGGCAAGTCCGCTGGCCAGCACCATCACGGTGTCATTGGTGGATGTATCACCGTCTACCGTAATCTGGTTAAAGGTTTGATCGGTCACTAACCGCAGAGCCGCCTGCAAATGCTCAGAAGCAATGGCCGCATCAGTTGTGATATAGGCAAGCATCGTAGCCATGTTCGGGTGAATCATGCCAGACCCTTTCGCTGCGCCGCCCATCGTGACCGTTTGGCCATCTATTTTCGTTTGAAAGGCGCATTTTTTAGTTTGTGTATCCGTGGTCAGAATGGCTGTTTCAAATGGCTCGGCATTCTGTGAATGCAGCGCTGGCGGCAGCTGCTGAATGCCGGCTTTTATCTTCTCCATTTGCAAATATTCACCAATCACACCCGTAGAAGAAACAGCAACATAATGCTCGGGCAGGCCGAAAGCTTTCGCTGTCCATTGCCGGGTTTCATAGGCATCCTCCAGCCCTTGTTTGCCGGTGCAAGCATTGGCGCAGCCAGAATTGACAAGAATGGCCTGCAGTTTATTCTCCAAGGAAAGACTGTCCTGAGTGACTTTAAGGGGAGCAGCCTGGAAATGACTTGCCGTATAAACAGCAGCACATTCGGCCGGCACCTCGCTGAAGAGGATCCCTAAATCATTTCTTGCTTCGCGGACGCCCGAGCAGACCCCCGCCGCCATAAAGCCTTTTGGGGAGAGGATGGACCCCGCTTGAATTTCATATAAAGGAGCTTCTTTTATCGACTGTATCTTCATTCGTTTGCCTCCTACGTTAAGATTATGGGTACAGGGGAAAGTTTTTTAATCCGGCCGTTTCCTCCAGTCCAAACATGAGGTTGGCGTTTTGCACGGCCTGGCCGGCGGCTCCCTTCATTAAGTTATCAATGACAGCGACTATCGTAAGGCGCCCGGTCCGTTCATCTGCATCCATGCCGATATCACAGAAATTGGAGCCCGTGACCGCTTTAATACTCGGAAATTCACCGATCGGGCGAATTCGCACGAAATGATCGCGGGCATAGGCTTCTTCATATAGCCGATGGATATCCCGAGTGTCCAGCCGCCTTTTCATGGGGGCGTAAATCGTTGTCATGATGCCGCGGGTAACAGGCAGCAAATGAGCAGAGAAGGTAATCGGACCAGTTTGTGTATGCCAGAGATTCAATTGTTGTTGAATTTCGGGAATATGCTGATGCTGATTGACCTTGTAAATTTGAAAATTATCGTTCATTTCAGCAAAGTGAATGTTTTGCGACAATCCGCGGCCCGCTCCAGAAACGCCTGATTTGGCATCGATGATGATCCACGCCGGGTCAATGATTTCCGCTTGCAGCGCCGGAGCAATTCCTAACAGGGCGGCTGTGGGGAAACAGCCTGGATTGGAAAGGAGATTGGCCGATTGAATTTGATCGCGGTTCCATTCAGTTAAGCCATATACCGCTTGCTGGAGAACGGCAGGAAGAGCGGGTTCTTTTTTGTACCACTTTTTATAATTTTCTGGATCTTTCAAGCGCAAATCACCTGATAAATCAACGACTTTCGTTCCGTTTTTAAGCAGCTGAGGAGCGAGGCTTGCGGAAGCGCCTGAAGGAACAGCCAGAAAGACAACATCCGCTGTTTGAGTGATTTCTTCCGGTTCGATTTGCACCAGCGGCAAAGCACAAATATCTTGAAGATGCGGATAATCCTCCGTAACGGGCACTTGATCTTTGCTTGAAGAGTAAATGGATTGAAGGTGGAATTCCGGATGATTGGATAAAAGCCGTATAAGCTCAATTCCCCCATAGCCAGAAGCACCAATGACAGCAGCTTTCATGTTAGCCTCCTATTGCATAATTATTTATAGAATTAAATAATTATTAGTGTTTTTTTATAATTATAAGATTGTCAATCCTTGAAATCAACCACTTTTAGAAAATATCCGTAGAATATGCGATAATAATATAGAGAGACACAGAAAAAGGATTTTGATCAAGCATCTCGAATAACCAATAAGGGATGAGATTTCTAAGAATGATATGGAGGAAGCAGCCATGAATTTGATGGAGTGGTTTGAAAAAGGAGTTTCACCGGATGATTATATAGAGCAAATGAAAACAAATCAGGAAAACGTTAAATATATTCAGTCTTCCTTTCACATTCAAAAGGAGGAAGCATCCTTCTTGGCAAGACTGAAAGAGGAGAATTTAAAGGCGATTGTGCTGACGGAAGACTGGTGCGGGGATGCGATGATGAACATTCCGATCTTTCTGGAAGTGGCCAAGCATGCTGGAATAGAGGTCCGTTTTCTATATAGGGATGAAAATTTGGAGTTAATGGATCAGTATTTAACGAATGGAACGTCTCGAGCGATTCCGATTATGATCTTTATGAATGAACAGGGGGAAGAGCAAGCGATATGGGGGCCGCGGGCTGCAGCAGTGCAGGAGCTGGTCAACAGCAAGCGCTCAAGCTTGCCGCCGCTTGATCATGAAGATTTTGAAGCCCGGCAAACGGAGATGTTTCGCGAACTGACGGATGCATTTCTTCATGAAAAGGGATTGTGGCAGGAAGTGTACCGGAGTATAAAGACGGCATTGACTGAAAAGCTATTGTAAAAAGGGACAGGCATCGGGAGCGCACTTCCTGGCCTGTTTTTTGTCTGGATCAGTGCTTTGCAGGGGGGTTTAGCCCGCATGCAAGATTCTCCCTTTAAGAAAGGAAGAGGAAGCAAGAGGCTGAGCGGGAAATCACGGCACCTGAATGCCTGATTCGTTCGGGTCTGTACGATGCAGGTGACAAAGGCGTTGCGATAGCAGCCTTTATTCTTCTTTTCAGCAGGACGAAAGAAGCCCCAATGTTTGGAGCTTCACTTTCATTCGTTTTTTGAAAATGGATAAACACCAGGATGAAGGAGGTGAGAGGATGGATGCCGTATCCAGCTATTTGCAGCGATTGAGAATTGGAAAGGAACAACCGAGTTTAAATTATTTGCAGCGGCTGATCCAGCACCATTTGTCGTTTATCCCCTATGAAACGTTCAGCAAATTTCATTATTACAATCAAAACCACAGGGATATCCCCAGCTTTTCAGTCTATGTTAAGAACTTGGAAGATAGGGGCTGGGGAGGCACCTGCTATTCACTAAACGTGAACTTCGCCCGCCTATTGCAGCGGCTTGGATTTACTTGCTCGTTTGTTCGCGTGCTGCCGGGGCATGCCGCTATTATGGTGATCATGGAGGGGAGAAGGTTTTATGTCGATGTCGGCTACGGTTCCCCTATTATCCGCCCCATTGAGCTAGAAAGCCGGCATCGCCACGTTCTGCATGGATTTGGGGAAGAAATCATTT
Organism: Bacillus xiapuensis; assembly: GCF_002797355.1. Taxonomy (GTDB): domain Bacteria; phylum Bacillota; class Bacilli; order Bacillales; family Domibacillaceae; genus Bacillus_CE; species Bacillus_CE xiapuensis. The sequence goes on from NZ_KZ454939.1 coordinate 345,779, forward strand.
TTACCAATCGAAATGAGAAAAACTTTTTACTTGAACGGCGCGCCAACGGCAAAACATTTGTGACGAAGCAAATTCATTGGCTTCCGCTCACGGAAGAAGAGCTGAAGGAGGACATTTGTGCCTCCTACCAAGATGCGGATCACAACATTACGATGCGCCGGATATCGGCTGTCCGCTTTAATGGAAATGACTGCTACTTTTTGAGGAATCATACGCTGAAGGTGATCAATTACCGCCATATTAAAGCCCGTCATTTTCAGGAGAAAGAGCAATGGAAGAAGGCGGTTGCGGAATCCTTTCAAGTGGACGAGCAAGCATTGGAGGAATCCATTCTCTTTTTGGAAAAAAGGGGCGTAAGATTGTTTGCAAAATAGCTTTTTTTTTGGAAACGTAGTAATATAAAAAAAGCGTAAAAGAACCTAGGAAAAAGTAAACATAACAATCGATTGAAGACTAGGATGGATACAAATGAAAAGAGCAAGAATTATTTATAATCCGACATCAGGGCGTGAGCTTTTCAAGAAGCACTTGCCGCTAGTACTGCAGAAGCTGGAAGAAGCGGGGTACGAAACATCCGCTCATGCAACCACGTCAGAGGGCGATGCCACGCGAGCGGCGAAGATAGCTGTTGAGCGCCGCTATGATATTGTGATCGCAGCGGGTGGAGACGGGACATTGAACGAAGTTGTCAATGGTCTTGCGGAACAGGAGTATCGGCCGAAGCTCGGGGTCATTCCGATGGGAACAACGAATGATTTTGCACGCGCTTTGCAGATTCCTCGGGATGATATTCAGCGCGCTGTTGATGTCATTATTCATGGCGATACGATCCCGGTGGATATCGGCCGGATGAATGACCGCTATTTTGTCAATATCGCGGGGGGCGGCCGCTTAACCGAGCTTACATATGAAGTGCCGAGCAAATTAAAGACCATGCTTGGCCAAATGGCCTATTACTTAAAGGGAATCGAGATGCTGCCGTCGATTAAAGCCTCACAGGTGTCTATCGAATATGACGGCAAGCTGTTTGAAGGCGAGGTTATGCTGTTTTTAATTGCGCTGACTAATTCAGTGGGCGGTTTTGAAAAGCTGGCCCCGGATTCCTCTGTGAATGACGGATTGTTCTCAGTGTTAATTCTAAAGAAAACAAGCCTGCCGGAATTTATCCGTATTGCCAGTCTTGCTTTGCGCGGAGAACATCTTCAGGATGATCATGTCATCTACACGAAGGCGAACCGCGTGAAAATCACCTCTCCTGAAAAGGTGTTAATAAATCTCGATGGAGAACTGGGCGGTTCATCACCGGCCGATTTCGAAAATTTGTATCGTCACATCGAGGTATTTGCCCCTGTCGATCAATTGCGTCCACAAGATAGAATTTATTAAGAGCTATGAAAAGGGGCTGCCTCATAAGCCCCTAAAATAAGAACGCGGAGAGAAAAACAACTCGTTTTTCTCTCCGCGTTCTTTCGTTATTTATTTTAAAAAGAGAATATCTCAACGATAAAAATTGATTAATAATTAACAATTATTTATTGATAAACAATAAATATTTTATTATAATTGAAGAAAAGGAGGAAGGTATAGGCATGCAAAAAAATAAAATTACTTTTTTAAAACTAACTATTTTTATTATCGGATTCACGGTACTTTCACTATGTGTATTTTTATTACCCAACTTGGCGAGAGATGCAGCGGTGGAATATCCTGAGTATTCTTATTTGAAAATCCCTGTTCTTTTGGGATTATATTTAACAGCCATACCATTTTTTCTGGCTTTATACCAAGCGTTAAAAATTTTAAATTATATAAAAGGAGAGAATGCCTTCTCTGATTTGTCTGTAATTTCTTTAGGATATATAAAGAATTGTGCATTAGTCATTTTAGTTTTATATATAATAGGGGTAATTTCTCTAGCTGTGTTAAACGCTTTACACCCTGGAATTGCCATTATGGGGATTGTGATTATGTTTGCAGCTCTTGTTATTGCTGTATTTGCTGCCATTCTTCAAGAACTTTTAAGAAATGCAATTCAATTAAAATCGGAAAATGATTTAACGGTTTGAGGTGGTAAAATGGCAATCATTATAAACATTGATGTAATGCTAGCTAAAAGAAAAATGAGTGTAACCGAACTTACAGAGAAAGTAGGTATCACCATGTCTAATCTTTCTATATTGAAAAATGGAAAAGCAAAAGCCATTAGGTTTTCAACTTTAGAGGCGATATGCAAGGCCTTGGAGTGTCAACCTGGCGATATTCTTGAATATAGAAGTGAAGATTAAACGTTAAAAAGGAGAATAGGGCTGTCTAAAAAGCTCTATTCCGGCTAATATATATCCAAAATTAAAGCCCAAGAATGTTGATTTAACAGCATTCTTGGGCTTTAATGTCTTCACTTTTTCGGACGAGCCATCACTTTCTGGACATCGCCATTTTTCATGTGAATTTTGTTGCGAAATATAATTTGAAATTTTAGTGATTTCCCCTGCGATTTATATTGAGATTTCAAGTTGTGCACCCAAAAAATAAACTCGTTAGAGAGCCATTCAGCCGTCTTTTCTTTACAACCAGCGCGTACCTTATGCTACAATTAAGGAATAATATTTACCTAGGTAACTAAAGAGGGAGGAAAAAAATGAAATCACATCTGCTATTTCACGCAGTGAATCAGCTTTCCAGACAGCTGGCCAAGCAATTGAATTTCACTTTGCAGCCGCATGGGCTTTATAGTGCACAATGGTCCGTTCTCTATGTATTGAAAGAGAAAGGAAGTTTAACACAGAAAGAGCTTTGTGATTATTTGGCAGTGGAAGCCCCGCCGATGACCCGGACCGTTCAGCGGCTTGTCAAGCAAGGCTATGTCCGTCAAGTGCCGGGGAAGGACCGGAGAGTGAAGATTATTGAGCTGACTGAAAAAGCAGCATCTGAATATCCGGTTTGGGAAAAGAAAGTAGCAGCGGCCAATGAACAATTGGTGGAGAATTTTCCTAAGGAGGATCAGGAGCAGTTGCAGCAGCTGATCTCCAAATGGCTGAAGGCTTTAGGGAAGGAAGAAAGCAAATGAGGAAATCAGCTTTATGGACAAAGGATTTTATCAGCGTATCGTTTAGTAATTTTTTTCTATTTATTGTTTTTTATATTTTATTGGTGACCATGCCTGTTTACGCGCTTGAGGAAATGGGCAGCACGGCGGCTGAAGCCGGGTTAGTCACCACCTTTTTTTTACTATCGGCGATTATTATCCGCCCGTTTGCCGGGCAGTGGATTGAGCATTTCGGAAAGAAAAAAGTGCTCATTAGCTCTCAAATCATTTTTTTCATCGCTTCCTTGCTATACTTTCTGCCTGATTCATTTGAAATGATGCTGGCTTTAAGATTTTTCCATGGCCTTGGATTTGGATTGGCCACAACGGCTGCAGGTGCGATGGTGGCGGATATTATCCCGGATTCTCGCCGCGGAGAGGGGATGGGCTATTATGTCATGTCCATGAACCTCGCAATGGTGATCGGCCCGTTTCTTGGATTAACACTCATGCAGCAATGGGACAGCCAGACGATGTTTGCGGTGACTGTGGCTGTTACTTGCCTGGCGCTGATCTCGGGAATCATCATTCGGACATCGGAGCATAAGGAAGCCGCAAGTGCAGCGGCTATACTGAAAATAAAGCTGCGGCCAAGGGACTTATTTGAGTTTTCAGCAATTCCAGTAGCGCTAGTCGGCTGTTTTTTCTCGGTGGCTTACGCTTCCTTGCTTTCTTTCGTCTCCGTATATGCCAATGAGCTTCACCTTCCGGAAGCGGCCAGCTATTTCTTTGTTGTATACGCCGCAGTATTGCTGCTTTCCCGCCCGTTTACTGGAAGATGGTTTGATCAGTATGGAGCGGCTGTCATTATCTATCCCGCTATTGTTATATTTGCTTTGGGCATGCTGCTCTTAAGTCAAACGTCAACGGCGCTCGTCTTTTTAACGGCTGCCGGGCTGATCGGTCTGGGGTGGGGGACTTTATTCCCGAGCTTTCAGACGATTGCTATTCAAAAAGCGCCTCCGGCCAAAAAGGCGCTGGCAACGGCCACATTCTTGTCGTTATTTGATGTGGGGATTGGAGCCGGGTCGTTTATAGTGGGGCTTGCGGGAACGATGATGAGCTTAGGCCAGCTATATTTATATTCCTCTTTTTATATTTTGCTGGGAATGATGGTTTATTATTTATTCGTTCAGCCGAAGCGGACGTCAGGGAAGGCTGTTGATAAAAGCATGTGAATCGTCTATACTGATAAAAATATAATTGAGAATTTTTATCAATAGAGAGGGGGCGGCCGCTATACGAACAGCACTATCTTATTTAAAGCGCTACCGGCCGTTCATGATTTTGGCTTGGCTTTTAATGCTTGTCGAGCTAGCGGTGGAACTGACACATCCGCTGTTTATGGCGAAAATCATTGATGAGGGGATCGTCAAGCAGGATATCTCCGCTATTTACAAATGGGGAGGAATCATGCTTGCCACTTCCTTGCTCGCTTTTGCCTCGGGGATTATAAACTCCTTCGCCGCCGCTCACGTCGGCCAAAACTACGGGTTTGATTTACGGGAGAAGATGATGGAGAAAGTGCAGTCTTTTTCCTTTGCCAGCTATCACCGATATGCAGCTTCCTCCTTGATCACTCGTATGACCAATGATGTCACGCAATTGCAAAATGCGGTGTTTATGAGTTTGCGCATCATGCTGCGCGCGCCGCTTGTGATCGTATTTGGAACGGTAATGGCGCTGCTCGTCCATGTGAAGCTGACATTGATATTAGTGATGGTTATTCCAATCATGGTGGTATTTCTTCTGCGGATGATAAAGAGAAGCGCGGCGCTGTTTAGATCTGTGCAGAAGCGGCTGGATCGGGTGAATCATGTGATTCAAGAGAATCTTTTTGGCATGCGCATTATTAAAGCATTTCTGCGCTGGAAGCATGAAGGCGCTCGTTTTCAAGCAGCAAATTCTCAGCTGATGCAGCAATCCATTCGCGTGTTAAGAACCGTGGAGACGACGGCTCCTGTACTGCTATTTGTTATGAACAGCAGCTTAATTGTGATTCTTTGGCTGGGCTTTGCTGAATTTCAAGCGGGTACGGCAACAGCGGGAGAATTGGTGGCAGTTATGAATTATGCAACTAGAATTATTACCTCTTTATCGATTTTCACTTTTATTATGATGGCGTTCTCGCGGGGGAAGGCTTCTGCTGAGCGCATTGGCGAACTACTAGAAGAACCGGAAGAGCAGTCCGATCAACGCTTAAAAGGAACTCCTTTTAAGCCGGCCGCAGGAAAGATTGAATTCGATCGCGTGTCGTTTTCATTTCCGGGCAGTCAAGAATTGGTGTTGAAGGATATTTCTTTCACGGTACAGCCAGGGGAGACGGCGGCGATTATGGGCGCGACCGGAGCGGGAAAGTCGACGCTGTTTTACTTGATACCGCGCTTATTTGAAGCTGATAGGGGAACGATTCGGATCGATGGTCAAGATATTAGCCAAGTGCAGTCAGCAAGCTTACGGGAGTGTATTGGCTTTGTGCCGCAAGAGGCGCATCTGTTCACAGGAACGGTTCGCGATAACATTGCCTGGGGCAAGAAAGAAGCTTCATTGGATGAAATAAAGGAAGCGGCCCGCCGCGCGCAAATACTGGAAACGATTGAAGAACTGCCAGATGGCTTTGATACGCTAATTGGCCAAAAGGGAGTGAATCTGTCTGGTGGCCAGAAGCAGCGATTATCTATTGCCAGAGCTGTCATCCGCAACCCGTTCATTTTGCTGCTCGATGACAGCACGAGCGCACTCGATTTGAAAACAGAGGCAAATTTAATGGCAGCACTTAAAGAAGAAGCCTGCACAACACTCATGATTACTCAAAAGATTAGCACCGCTTTACAGGCGGATAAGATCATTCTGTTGGAAGAGGGAAGGATCTCATCAGCAGGCACGCATGAGCAGCTAATCGAGCACAGTCCTTTATACCGGAAAATCTTCGCTTCTCAATATGGAAAGGAGGAGGCCGCGTATGCCGAGACCCATCGTTAAGGGAGGGCCGAAACCGCAGATTAAAGATTTATTTCAAACATTGAAGCGACTGGCTGGCTATCTTGCCCGGCGAAAAGGCTTGCTTGTTCTTGTCGTAATCATGGTAGCGGCAAGCTCGGCATTGGGACTGCTCGGCCCCTTTCTTGTCGGAATGGCCATTGACCACTATATTATGATCGGCGACCAGCAAGGTCTTCTGTTTCTGCTTATTCTGCTGGGGGCAGTATATATATGTCATTCACTGAGCAGTTTTTTGCAAAGCTACTGGATGGCGGGCATTGCCCAAAAAACGGTGTATGAAATGAGGACAGAGCTGTTTGAGCATCTCCATCAGCTGCCGCTGGCATTTTTTGATAAGCGCCAGCATGGGGAACTGATGAGCCGAATGACGAATGACATTGAAAACGTAAGCAGCACGCTGAACAGTTCCGTGATTCAAATTGTCTCCAGTCTGCTGACACTGACGGGAGCTGTGGCGGTTATGCTGTGGCTTAGTCCGATATTGACATTGATTACCTTGCTGATCGTTCCTCTCATGTATATGGGGATGAAGTGGATTACCAAGAGAACGCGCAAGCAATTTAAAGAACAGCAGCAGCATTTAGGGGAACTGAATGGGTATATTGAAGAAGCGGTCTCCAGCAAGCACATTGTGAAAATATTTTCTCAGGAAGAGCAGATTGCCGCTCAATTCGCCAATCGAAATGAAAAGCTGAAGCGGGCGGGTTTTTGGGCACAAGCGTACTCGGGATTTATCCCTAAATTAATGAATGTGCTGAACAACCTCAGCTTTGCTATGATTGCTGCTGCGGGTGGCTGGCTGGCGCTGAAGGGAACCATTACAGTGGGAGTCATTGTCGTATTTGCGGAATATTCCCGGCAGTTTACCCGGCCTTTACATGACTTAGCCAATCAATTTAATACCTTGCTGTCGGCGATTGCAGGAGCTGAGCGGGTGTTTGAGATTCTGGATACCGAAGCGGAGGAAACGGAAGAGACTCTGATGGAGAAGGATATTCCCATTCAAGGGAACATCGAATTTCGGGATGTCACCTTTTCCTATGATCAAGGCAAAGAAACAATTCGCAGCGTAAGCTTTCAAACGGGACCCGGTCAGACGCTGGCTTTAGTTGGTCCAACGGGATCCGGAAAAACAACGATGATTCATTTGCTTGCGCGTTTTTATGATCCGGACAGCGGCGCCATCTTTATTGATGGCCGTGATATTGCCGATATCCCTCGGGGAAGCCTGCGAAAGGCGATGGGCTTTGTGCTTCAGGAAACGTTTTTATTTGAGGGCAGTGTAAGAGAAAATATCCGCTTCGGGCGGCTTGGAGCTGCCGATGAAGAGGTGGAGGAAGCGGCTAAGAAAGCGAATGCTCATGATTTTATTATGAAATTGCCCGAGGGGTATGAAACAAAGCTTCGGTCAGAAGGAATGGGCATCAGCCAAGGGCAAAAGCAATTGCTTGCGATTGCCCGTGCGATTTTGGCGGATCCGGCGATCTTAATTCTGGATGAGGCGACGAGCAATATTGATACCATTACAGAGGTGCATATTCAAGAGGCTCTTGCTCGTCTGATGAAAGGCCGCACCAGCATCGTCATTGCCCACCGGCTAAATACGATTAAGCAAGCGAACCAAATTCTTGTTCTTCATAAAGGTGAAATTATGGAGCGCGGCACCCACCAGCAGCTCATGCAAAAAAGCGGCTACTATTCACAGCTGGCAAATGTCGGGAGTTAATTCCTGCTAGTCAGTCAACAAGATGGCTAAAAGCTGCGGAAGAGAAAGAAGAGTGGAGAAGGGCTGCAAATGACAAAGAAAATGCCGAAAGCTCGAGGGTCAACTTAAAAAGCAGCGGGAATCGCCCCGCTGCTTGATTTATTCTGGTTTTACTAGGATTTTGACTTGGTTCTTCTCTTTAAGGAGGGCATCAAAGCCTTCTGTAACGATATCATCTAGCTTGATTCGTTTTGTGACAAGCTTTTCGGCTGAAAAGTATCCTTGATTCATTAATTCCATCACGGCAGGGAAGATATCGCGGTAGGCGATAATGCCTTTGACTGTTTTTTCTTTTAGAACAAGATTATTTGGCTGAACGGATGCTTCTTTTTCCCAGATGCTGACGATGACTGTTTCGCCTTCAAAGTTGGTACAGTCAATGGCTTGCTGCAGAACGGCTGGTACGCCGGTTACTTCATAGGCTACATCTACCCCGCCGTTTGTCAGCTCATGCAATTTCTCAACCGGATTGACTTCTGCAGGGTTGATAGCTATGGCTCCTAGCTCTTCTGCTTTTGCGATTCTTTCAGGAGAAAGCTCAACCGCATAGATTTCAGCGGCACCTGCTGCTCTTAAGGCTTCGATCACTAATAAGCCAATCGGGCCGACGCCGAAAACAGCGGCTTTATCTCCCGCTTTTAGCTTGCTTTGCCGAACTGCGTGAAGCGCCACGGCTGCTGGCTCTACCAATGCCCCTTGCTCAAAGGATAATCCTTCCGGCATTTTATGCACCATATGTTCATCCACCATAGTGTATTCGGAGAATCCGCCGCCTCCGCCAGATAAGCCGTGGAAGCCTAAGGAATCACAAAGATTATATTTCCCTTTTCTGCAAGGAGCGCATTCTCCGCAGGACAGAATCGGTTCAACGACAACGCGGTCACCGACGGCCACTTTGTTGACGCCTTCCCCAATTTCAGTGACGGTGCCTGAAAACTCATGGCCCATCGTGATTGGGGCGATATCTTGGCTGACGGGATGAGGCTTGTCTACCGGAACGAAAATCGGTCCAGCCGCGTATTCATGCAAATCGCTTCCGCAAATGCCTGTCCATTCTACTTTAATCTTCACTTTGCCTGATTGAATTTGAGGTTCTTCTACGTTTTCAACACGAATATCCTTTGCCTTGTACCAACGTGCACTTTTCATAAAGAAACCCTCCAAATAAGTAATTTATCCTACGCTATGATTCTAGCACTTTTTTTAAAGCTGGTATAGTTTGAAACTCTTGCTGAAAATAAGGTGTGTGCTGTCTGGACACAGGGCGTGTTATAATGGCATGATGTGAAAGATAATACGCTGTGAACGGGAGGGCTGATTTATGTGGAAGGAAATAGTGAAGGCACACAGTCCATACAATTTTGATCAGGTGCTGGAGCGTCTGGCCATCGATCCGCTTCATGCCATTGATCTAGTAAATCGAATGCTTTGGCTGCCTATTTACCAGACGAATGAAACGATCTCGATAAAAGCGGTGGGCACAACCCGCCATCCGCTGTTTGAAATAAGCGGAAAATCCTTAAAAACGAAGCGGACCTGTTTAAAGGAAGCGGCCCGGATTTTGCGGTGGGAGGCACCGATAGCGGCCGTTCATGAGCATTTTCAATCAACGGATTTACAGGAGCTGTTTAATGCGCGTCTTGGAACGCCGATCGTATTGGATTTTTCCCTCTATGCCAGCTTGGTTAAATGCATTATTCACCAGCAGCTAAATACGAAATTTGCCCATAAACTGACGGAGCGATTTGTTCACGCTTATGGAACGAAGCAGGACGGCGTGTGGCATTATCCCCGCCCGGAAACAGCGGCACAAATTCCTGTTGAAGAGCTGCGCCAGCTTCAGTTTAGCCAAAGAAAAGCAGAATACTTGGTGGGGCTATCGGAGATGATTGCCAATAACAAGCTGGACTTGCATGAGCTCGAATTTATGAGTAATGAAGAGGTCGTTGGCACACTTGTCAAAATTAGAGGAATCGGCCCATGGACGGCGCAAAACTTCTTGCTGTTCGGTCTCGGCCGAGATAATCTATTTCCAATCGCAGATATCGGCTTGCAAAAAGCAGTTCAGCAGCTTTACAAGCTAAAGAACAAACCAAGCTTAGAGGAAATGAATCAATACATCCAAGCTTGGAAACCATATTTAAGCTACGCTTCCTTGTACTTATGGAGAAGCGTCGAATAAAGAAAAGGGAGATTAGAATCGTGGCAAAAATTCCAGCCCCTGTGCAAAAAAATGAAATTATTGATGTTGAATTCGAAGATCTGACCCATGACGGACAAGCCGTTGCTAAAATTGAGGGCTATCCATTATTTGTGGCAGGTGCACTGCCCGGAGAAAGGGGACGTATTCAAGCAACGAAGCTCAATAAGGGCTATGGCTTTGGCCGTTTGATCGAATTGCAGAAGACAAGTCCATTCAGACAAAATCCCGAATGTCCGATCTATTCGCAATGCGGCGGCTGCCAGCTTCAGCATTTATCCTACGAAGGGCAGCTAGAAGCAAAGGGAAAACAAGTGCGCGATGTGATGGAGAGAATCGGCAAGCTGAAAGACGTGACCATCCATCCGGTACTTGGCGCTAACAATCCATGGCGCTACCGCAACAAAGCGCAAGTGCCGGTCGGCGAAGAAAACGGCGGCCTAGTCGCAGGATTCTATCAGAAGCGGAGCCACTCCATTATCAATATGGAGCAGTGCCTGATCCAGCAAGAAAAAAGCGATGAAGTTATTCGAAAAGTGAAAGCAATCTGCCAGCGCTATGGTGTGAAAGCTTATGATGAAAGCAAGCATAAAGGCACGCTTCGACATATTATGGCGCGTTGCGGCAAAGCCACCGGAGAAGTGATGGTCGTATTCGTTACGCGCACAGAGGATTTCCCTCATAAAAAGGAAGTCATTAAAGAAATCACTGAACAAATTGATGGGATCACGTCGATCATTCAAAATATCAACCCGAAAAAAACAAACGTCATCCTTGGCGACACAACAAAGGTTCTCTGGGGCAACGAAGTCATTTACGATTACATCGGCCATATTCAATTCGCCATCTCCGCACGCTCCTTTTACCAAGTGAACCCGGAACAAACAAAAGTGCTCTATGACAAAGCGCTGGAATACGCCGGCTTGACCGGAGAAGAAAACGTCATTGACGCTTACTGCGGCATTGGCACAATCTCCTTATTTCTGGCCCAAAAAGCGAAGAAGGTATACGGGGTAGAAATTGTCCCGGAAGCCATCGAAGACGCTAAAAGAAACGCCCGGCTTAACGGTATCACCAACGTCGAATTCTCTGTTGGAAAAGCCGAAATGGTCATTCCGCATTGGTACAAGCAAGGCATGACAGCCGACGTTCTCGTCGTCGATCCCCCAAGAAAAGGCTGCGACGAAGCCTTGCTGCAAACCATTATGGAGATGAAACCGAAGAGAGTCGTTTACGTCTCCTGCAATCCTTCCACACTGGCGAGAGATCTGCGGGTGCTGGAGGACGGCGGATATAAAACCCTGGAGATTCAGCCTGTGGATATGTTTCCGATGACAACGCATGTGGAGTGTGTAGCGTTGATGACAAGGATGGAGAAGTAGTTCTACTGAAAAAACTGATAAATCAAGGGTTTCCTGACATTGCATTTTACGTTCGTCTATTTTACGAAGATGCTGATGCCGGGAACCTTTTATTTTTATTGTTCAAGGAAACATATCAACTACTTTAAAGGTTATGACAACCCTTGTATTGATTCCTTTCACGGTATTCTTAAACGTGAGCCTTTTATGAAACGAATTACAAAATGAGAGATGAAGCGAAAAAATCATTGTTCGAATACATCGAGTTTTTCTGCAACTCCAAAAGGGTCCATTCAACCATAATTTACTTTTCAACGAATGAACTCGAGGGAATGTGTGGAATTCTACGGATTGATTTTACCTTTATAAACAGCAGCAAGTATGCTTTATCGAGTATTGTTTGCGGCGGACAGTTCGGTGATATTTGCTGGGGTTACCAGTCTATTGTTTTGCGATGCGTCAGCCGTTTGGAGGAAAAGGGCTCTGAATGCACTGCCCCTACAATAAATGAGGAGACATTGCAGACCTCAGTGGTCAAGGCTATTAACGAACTTTTGACTAACAAAGAATCCTTCATCCAGGCGCTACAGAAAAAATAGCTACTGTATTTAATGAAGAAAATGATAATGCCACTGATGACCTTGATAGCAAATTGGAAGAATTGCAACAACAGCTTCTAACCAAGCAAAGTCCAACAATGACTATGAAGAAGTGGCTAATGAAATTTACCGCCTTCGGGAGCTGAAGAGAAATTCACTTATAGAGAATGCAGAGTGTGAAGGAAAAAGACAGCAAATCGCTGAAATGGCTGATTTCTTGAATGAACAATCTTGCGAGGAATATGATGAGCAGTTAGCAAGGAAGGCTTATTGAAAAAACTATGGTATTTGATGATAAGCTGACCGTTGGGTTTAAATCAGGTTTTGAAATTGATATAGAAATAGAGTAGCTGTTAAAAAACAAGCTACTCTATTTTTAATAATAAACCCTTATAAATTCCTTATAATTACCTTCTATACTTTAAATATCGATTAAATACAAGATGAAATTAGGAGGTAATTAGGTTGTCAGATTACATTTTAGAAGTAAAGGGCTTAACTAAAAAGTTCAAGAATCAAATCGCTGTAAATAATGTTTCTTTATCTATTAGGAAGAATTCGGTCTATGGTTTACTTGGACCAAACGGTGCAGGAAAATCAACTATATTAAAAATGATTACAGGGATTATGAAACCATCCTCTGGAGAAATATTATTTGAAAATCATCTGTGGACAAGGAAAGATTTAAACGATATAGGCGCATTAATAGAAAATCCTGCAATATACCCGAATTTAACAGCAAGGGAAAACTTAAATGTTGCCTGTACCCTTCATGGGCTTCCTAAGTCAAGGGCGGAAGAAGTTCTAAATATTGTAGACCTTGAGAAATCAGGTAAAAAGAAAGTAAAGAATTTCTCTATGGGGATGAAACAGAGATTAGGGCTTGCAATTGCAATTATCCATAATCCAAAGCTACTTATTCTTGATGAACCTACGAACGGTCTAGACCCAATCGGTATTGAAGAATTAAGAGAGTTAATTAAAACATTTCCCTCTAAAGGGATTACAGTAATTCTATCCAGTCATATTCTATCAGAAGTAGCACAAGTAGCTGATGAAATAGGCATTATTTCAGATGGAATCATCGGCTACAACGGTAAAATAAATCATGAAGATAATCTTGAAAAACTATTCATGGAAATCGTGGAAAGAAATAGAGGGATAAACCAATGATGGACATATTGAAAGCAGAATTTCAAAAGAGTAAAAGAACAACTACAAATAAATTTGTTTTAATAACACCATTATTTACCCTTTTATTATGTGCTTTATGGGGTGGAGGGCAAAATGGAGCATATAACTGGTGGTATATTATGTTTCTTCCAGGAATGATCGCTATTATTTCTGCTCAAGTAATTACAAGAGAGAAAAGCCTTTCCTATAAAGGCGTACTTTTATATCCTAAGGATAAAGGTTCTATATGGTTGGGAAAAATATTATACAGTAGCATTTTACTTATATTTTCCAGCTTAATATTTATGGCAGGGATTGAAGTCATTGGTTTTCTCTTTGGTAATACTATTCCTTTAAAGGCAAATATGTTTGCAACGGTTGTATTGATACTCACAATGTTATTTACTATTCCGATTAGTTTGTTTTTAACTGTCCAATTAAATATGTTTGTTGCTGTTCTTTTTAATATAGGCATGACGATCATGGGTGTAGTTAGTTTCGATACAAATTCCATTTTAAAATTTTCACCTTATGGAACATCCTCTGCCTTAATGGCACCGATTCTTCACATTTTGCCAAATGGTCTTCCAGTACCGGAAAATAGTCCATTATTAAATGGTGATATGATCGTAAAGGATACAGTGATCAATATCATTGTTTTTATTATACTGGCCGTTCTGACTACTGTTTGGTTTAAGAAAAAAGAGGTGAATTAAATGCTGCAATTAATAAAGTTAATAAAAGCTGATATACTGAAATTAAAATCTACTCAAATGATATGGATGCACCTATACATTCCACTATTAGGGTTGATTATATTTTTAGGTTATTATTCTTTTTCACCGTGGAGCGATTTTAACAAGATATCCGCCTATTTACAAATTTTATGTATCGTTTTCCCTATATTAATTGGAATAATTACTTCAATGGTGGCGGATCAAGAATATACAGCAGGAGGATTTCAAAACATTTTAACTAGTTCAGAACCAAAGTGTTTAACTTTTACTAGTAAACTAATATTATTTTTATTATTGGGGACCCTAAGTACTATATTAGCAGTTATAGGCTTTTATATAGGTTATTCTTTTGTAGGTAATAATATTTACTCTATTTTTATAAATCTAGTTATTGTCGGAATTTTAATAGGGAGCAATGTGTTTCAATATATTCTACATTTCTTCTTAAGTTTTAGATTTTCAAAGGGAGTTTCAATTGGAGTAGGAATTGCAGAATCTTTTGCATCCGCCTTATTTTTAACAGGCATGGGGGATGGCAGATGGCCATTCGTCCCAAGCTCTTGGAGTATTAGATTTGTTGAATCTTTATTAGTGAAATATCAAAATGGCAGCAGTGTATTTATAGATCCGGATTTGCATTTAGGGGTCATCATATCAATTGTTGTAACTGTTTTATCCATTGTAATTATGTTAGTGTGGTTTACAAGATGGGAAGGGAATAAGCTAGAAGAATAGGAGGTTGCTATGGCAAATATTTTAGTTGTAGATGATGATAAAGCCATTCTCGATTTGATTGGGAATATCCTCAGTAAAAGCGGACATTTTGTTAAGAAAATAGAGAATCCAGAAAGGGTATTATCTGAAGATTTCGATTACTACAATCTAATAATTCTAGATATAATGATGCCAAGCATTGATGGGTTTCAATTATGCTCTCAAATAAGGGCGCAAGTTGATGCTCCTATTTTATTTCTTACTGCAAAAACAGAGGAAGCAGATATTATAAAGGGGTTAGGATTAGGGGCAGATGATTATTTAACAAAACCTTTTGGCGTTCAAGAACTTCGTGCAAGAGTAGATGCTCATATCAGAAGAGATCAAAGAGAAAAGATGCACTCTGTTAATATAGGCAATGTTCGATTTTCAATATCCAGTAAAGAGTGTTTCGTATTGGACAATAAGATTCCTCTTACTAAGAGTGAATATGAAATAAGTGAGTATTTAGCCCTTCATCATGGTCAAGTCTTTTCAAAGGAACAAATATTTGAATCTGTATTTGGGTTTGAAAAGGAAAGCAACTTAAGCGCAATCGTTGAGCATATAAAAAACATTCGAGCGAAATTCATACAATTTGGGGAAGAACCAATTAAAACAGTTTGGGGAATAGGGTACAAATGGGATTGAAAAAAAGTAAAAAGCTTCGCACAATTTTTATTGAATATGTCGTATCTCTTGGGGCTTTAATTATCACCTTATTGTTAGCTAATTATTCCCTATTTACTTCATCCGCAATGGTATATCCGGCAAATTACTCTGAAAAAGTAATTCAAAGGAATTATGAGGAACTAAAGAATTCACCTAAGGTAACAATGGAGTTATTAACACCAATGAGCAGTTTTGGTGTTTATTCAAAAGATGGACACTACTTATATGGGAATTTCTCTTCTGAGAATAAAAAAATAATTTGGGATACCTATAGTAATGGGGGGAATTCAATAGGTTTATCAAATTATATTGTTAGTATAGTAAGAGAAAAGGATATATTGATTATTAACTATCCATTAACTATGCAATTTAGAAGTGAAAGATTGAGGGAAGTTTTGCCTAATGCAGAATTGGCTATGGTTTTTTTATTTATTCTTCAACTTATTATAGTATTTTTCTTGTGGTCTAATAGATTTGCTAAAAGGGTTAAAATTGAATTAGAAGCGCTTCTGGTAACAACGGAAAAAATAAAAGAACAGAACTTAGATTTTAACGTAGGCAATAGTAATATAGAAGAGATAGGTATGGTCCTTAAAGGGATTGATAAGATGAAAAATTCTTTAAAGATTGCGATAGAGGAACAATGGTTATTAGAGAAGCAAAAGAGGGAACAGGTTTCAGCTTTGGCTCATGATATAAAAACTCCTCTTACCATAGTCAAAGGCAATGCCGAATTACTTAAGGAAACAGAATTAACGAAGGAACAAAAAAACTACTGCAATTATATAAAGGAAAGCAGTGAACAAATGGATGAATACATTCAAAAATTATTGACCTTTACAAAAAATGAAATTGATAAAGAACATCCGAATGATAATATCAAGGTTATAAAAGTGCTAAATTCCTTGGAAAGGCAAAGCGGGGCTTTAAGTAAAACGAAAAAAATTAACACAGCCTGGAAAGTGGATATTGAAGAAAATCTCTATATAAAAGGGGATGAAAATGAATTCGAACGTGCAATAATGAATATTATTAAAAATGCATTTGACTTTTCTCCAAAAGGCTCAACTATTGCCATATATAGTGTTGCGGACAATTATGAACTAACTATTCAAGTAATAGATCAGGGCAATGGCTTTTCTAAAAAGACGTTGAAGTATGGAAAAGAACAATTTTTTATGGAAAATGAAAGTAGAACAAAAACTGGACATCATGGGTTAGGTTTATATATTGCAAACACCATTATTACAAAATGTAATGGAGAACTTACATTATCGAATGATGAGAATGGCGGTGGGGCAGTTACAGTTAAGGTTCCGATATTCCAAAAGGATGATTAATCAAAATTAATCATCCTTTTGAAATATCGGGAAAATATCTGAAGCCAGCCCGTCTGTACTTATATAAAGAAAGCTCCAGGACTGCTTAATGCGGCAGTGCGACCATTTCTTTCCCACCAGTTGTCAGTCCGTAAGATGAGGAAGGAGAGAGTTTGAGCAGGCACCAATCCAGCTATCTTGTTGTTGGAATTCTGTGTAAACCGCAAACAACGGTGAAGAGACTTAAAAAATAATCCTTTAAGGTTTATAAAAAATCCAACCCATCCTTAAAGAATCTTCCTAGGCCTCTAAGTAACCAAAAAATTAATCTGAAAGGCAAGAAAATTATTTCTGGTATCCAAAATAGTACATCCAAAACAAAATCTAAAAATGTATATTCATCATGGTTCTTCTTACTTTTTCTCGTTTTGCTTTTCTTTTTGTTCCACCATTTATTCATATGCTCAACCCCTTGTTGAATAATAGCTATGGACTTCTTATAACTTTTCTTAATTGATTTTACGTTTGAGGATTTATTTAGTTTCATACTGCGCCAAGAAAATAGACAACGATTTTTGGTGGCGCTTTCGCTCGGTGGCCTGCATAAAAAGTTTTAATAAAGTGCGATTTAACCTTTTTTAAGGAGAACTCTTCGTTCATCTGCCTTAGAGGAAAGTAATAGGACGGACTTAATTTCTGGTTGCCGGTTATACTTCTTTACCCAATCATATAAAGTATTTTCATTCACGCCTACTTTTCCAGCCACTTAGGCTACAGGCTTATCGCTTCCAATTGAAGTTCTTCTTCGAATCGTCTGCCTTTTGCCATAGGGCATACCTCGTGGTCGTTAATCTGTTTATGATTAGCACCAGGCAGCTAAGGCAGGTTTAGTTGGCTAGTAAAAGCAACGATTGGCCAGAAAGCCCTCCTTCAAATGGAAGGAAACGGGGATTATTTTGGAATTGTCATGTGCACCTTGTCGATATATAGAAAACAAAAAGAGGTTGGTCGCTGAAACAGCAGATAATGAAATATTTTTGTTGGTAAGGATGCTTTGTCAGCAGTCTCCTTTAAAGAACGTAATGTTTCATCGGCGGTGTTCACTTATTGATTCAAGGAGGAAGCTTTACGGTTATAATGAAAAAGTAGTCAAATAAGGATGATGAGGAGGTTTCAGTATGAAAATGGAAGACGGGAAGCTGCTACCTGAACAGTGTGAAGAAATACTCGGAATATTGAAAGCCCGTTTTGAGCAAAACATGAATCGTCACAAAGGGCTTGAATGGGCTAAAGTACAAGCAAAGCTGGAATCAAATGCTGAAAAACTATGGTCGCTAAATGAGATGGAAAGAACCGGCGGTGAACCGGATGTGATTGAGTATGACAAAGAGGCGGATGTATACATTTTTTGTGATTGTTCAGCGGAAAGTCCTAAAGGCCGAAGAAGTGTTTGTTACGACCGGGACGCGCTGGAGTCAAGGAAGAAACACAAGCCGCAAAACAGCGCAATGGACATGGCTGCTGACATGGGGATTGAGATTTTAACAGAAGAACAATACCGCAAGCTGCAGAAGCTTGGACATTTCGATACTAAAACATCGAGCTGGGTGCAGACACCTGAGAATATTAGAAAACTTGGGGGAGCTCTCTTTTGTGATCGCCGCTATGACACGGTTTTTGTGTACCACAATGGAGCGGAATCGTATTATGCTGCTAGGGGCTTCCGCGGCTTGCTGCGGGTCTGAATGTTGGTGCTACATTTTTTCTGCAAACGCTGGTGGTTAATACCATGCGGAGGGTGAGTTTTGCCATGGGAGGTATAGAGGCACTCCATCCTTTTTTTACTTGTTTGTTAAAATAAAGTGCAGTTTCTCCATCAATGCTTTGGGCGGTATTTGAGGCATAAGAATTGGGAAATTTATTGGAAGCCAGTTTGCAGGAAAGAGCGCTTAAACAAGCGGTTCTCCAGACCGAGAGATATCTGGCTTCTTCTCAATCAAAAAAAATGGGGTAAGAGGCTGACAGCCCGTGAATGTTTGGACAGGCGCTTCTATGCCTTGTGAAGCTGTCATGTTTTTTTAATGTTTACGGGCTGCGCTTCAGATTAATCCGTTCCCAAAAACAACAGTTGGATCGGCTCTGTTATACAAAACATCTGGTACAATCAAGGGAAATTTATGGAAGTTCTAGTAAGGAACTATTGTGAAAATTAGATAGACGGCTGTTTTCCGCATAATTAGAGCCGTTTATTTACTTAGTCAGCCAATTTATCTTTTGACTTCATAATGCAATTCAATAAATTGATTAAATCTTTTCGTTCCTTTCAAAGAAAGGTCTAATTGGTAATTTCCTTCCTTAAATAAGGGGATTCCGCTGCCTATTATGGAAGGCGCAATGGTTATAATGAATTCATCCACTAAATCCTCTTGAATAAAAGAATTTAACAATTCACCCCCACCGACTACCCAGATGTTATGACCGACTTTGTTTTTTAGTTTATTTACAAAATTAGTAATGTCATCATTAACAAACTTCACATTCTCAGTATCCTTATAAGAAGATCTTGTAAACACATAGCATTCTTTATTTTTATACGGGAACTCTTCAGTTTCTTGTCTCATTAACCAATCGTAAGTTTTTTTCCCCATTAAAACGGTATCAACCGTATCATAAAACTCCGAAAATCCATTATCACCTTCCCCTTCTACATCAAATAACCACTGCAGAGACTCATCTTTTGTAGCAATGTATCCATCTAAACTTGATGCAATGAATAATACGGCATTTCGATTTTGATTCATAACCATTCTCCTTTCTTTCACCTTAAAATAAGTATATAGTTGAAATACGACATCCTTTGTCATATTAATATAATTCTGTTTTTTACCAAGGGGATGGATTTATGAGAGCAGATAGATTAATGAATATTATGATCTTGTTACAGAACAGAGGAAAAATGACGGCAAAAGAATTAGCTAACGAACTAGAGGTTTCGGATAGAACCATCCTTAGAGATATGGATGCATTAACTAATGCTGGGATCCCAATTGTTTCTGAAAGAGGTAAAGAGGGAGGGTGGCGTCTATTAGATCATTTTCGGAGTAAATTAAGCGGATTAAATATAGATGACATGAAATCTTTATTTCTTTTCCCCTCTGGAGAAATACTTGAAGATTTAGGATTAAATAAGCAGCCGCTTGACACGAGGCAAAAGTTACTTGCAGCAATCCCAGATATTTATCGGGACGAAGCACAAGCAATGTGGGAAAGAATTCATATAGATTCGGGTACTTGGAGGCAATCCAAAGAAAAAGCGTTTGCTCTGAATACCGTGCAACAAGCAGTTTGGGATAGCAAAAAGCTGAAAATTGTCTATGAACAGGCTGATGGGGAGCAAAAAGAAAGGTTAATTGAACCATTAGGATTGGTCGCGAAAGGAAATAAGTGGTACCTGGTGGCTGCCAGAAATGGAGAACTGCGCAATTATAGGGTATCACGCATACACAATGCAAAAGTTGAAAATGAAACTTTTAGAAGGCCGCTTAACTTTAATTTGGCGGCATACTGGGAACAATCAAAAGTGGAGTTTGTGCAAAATTTACCGAAATATGAAGTGCAAGCAGAAATACATCCAGAAATTATAAAAAGAATTAATTTTACAGCTAAGTTTGTTGAAGTTATAAAAACAGAAAGTCCAAATGGAGACAAATGGATACCAACAACTCTAGAATTTAATGATAAGCAAGAGGCTATAGAGTTTATATTGGGATTCGCAAACAAAATAAAGGTCGTTTCCCCTAAAGATCTTCGGGATAAAGTCATATCGTCCGCCATGTCTGTTATTGATTTTTATAATAATGAATGAGGGGTTTTCATTGAAATGATATATTGCTATTAGCAATCGGGCGCTTTCCGGAGCAATGCTAAAAGTGACAGCCAAAAAAGGGATTTTCAACATCCAAGATTGGATAGATCGGCAGAAGAAAAGAAACTCATATGGCCGATGAACAAAGGCGTGTTTGTTTAACCTTCAAGAGTGGTATCTATAATAGAAGATATATTTTAATCTGTAAATAATAGTGCTATACTATACTTAGGATATATGAATGCAGAAAAGGTGTGTGACAGGGTCGCGCCTTGGCTTGCTGTGATGCCTATTGAGGAGCGCCTATATCCTTTCTGCAAATTTCAGGGGATAAGGATGGACAAAATGAGCAACAGACAAACTGCAACAGACGTTATCTTAATTGGTGCTGGAATCATGAGTGCGACTTTGGGATCACTGCTGAAAGAGTTGGCACCAGACTGGAAGATTAAAGTATTTGAGAAGCTCGACAAAGCCGGACAGGAAAGCTCCAACGAATGGAATAATGCGGGAACGGGGCATTCTGCGCTGTGTGAGCTTAACTATACCGTCGAAAAACCAGACGGATCTATAGATATTCGCAAAGCCATAAGAACGAACGAACAGTTTCAGGTTTCGAGACAGTTTTGGTCTCATCTTGTTAACAATCATTTAATACGCAATCCGCAGGAGTTTATCATGCCGCTGCCTCATATGAGCTTAGTGCAGGGCGAAGAAAATGTAGCTTTTTTAAAAAAACGATTTGAAGCGCTTTCAAACCTTCCTCTGTTTGAAGGAATGGAGTTTTCTGATGATCCAGAAAAACTGAAGGAATGGATTCCGCTTATCATGAAAGACCGCGCATCAACCGAACCGGTAGCTGCCACAAAAATTGACTCTGGAACGGATGTCAATTTTGGCGCATTAACGCGCATGCTGTTTGACCATCTTAAGAAACAGGACGTCGAACTTCATTATAAGCACAGTGTCGAAGATCTTAAACGCACTGGCGATGGCGCTTGGGAAGTGAAAGTTCATGATCTCCATAACGGTCAAATCGAATACCATAAGGCGAAATTTGTCTTTATCGGCGGCGGCGGCGGAAGCCTGCCTTTACTGCAAAAATCCGGTATCCCTGAAGGAAAGCATATTGGAGGATTTCCGGTAAGCGGGCTGTTTATGGTATGCAACAATCCGGATGTTATTGAGCAGCATCATGCTAAAGTGTACGGCAAAGCGAAGGTCGGTGCACCGCCAATGTCTGTTCCGCATCTTGACACAAGATTCATCGACAATAAAAAATCGCTTCTGTTTGGACCGTTTGCCGGCTTCTCGCCTAAATTCTTAAAGACCGGCTCCATGTTTGATCTGATAGGTTCGGTAAAGCCGAATAATCTGGTGACGATGCTGGCAGCAGGCGCTAAAAACATGAAATTAACAAAATATTTGATCCAGCAAGTGATGTTATCGAAAGAAAAGCGCATGGAAGCCTTGCGGGAATTTATTCCGAATGCTAAAAGCGAGGATTGGGATTTAGTCGTAGCAGGCCAGCGCGTGCAAGTGATTAAAGATACGGAAGCTGGCGGTAAAGGAACACTCCAGTTCGGTACGGAAGTTGTAAGCGCCGCCGATGGCACGATAGCCGCTTTGCTTGGGGCTTCTCCGGGTGCTTCTACGGCCGTTCAAGTAATGCTTGAACTGCTGAGCAAATGCTTCCCTGACCGCATGAGCGAATGGGAACCGAAAATTAAAGAAATGATTCCATCGTATGGCGTGTCACTGATGGAAAATCCAGAGCTACTGCGAGAAATCCAAGCTTCAACCGCACAGGCGCTCGGTCTAAATGAAAACAGACCGCTGCAGACGACCGGGGGGAACGCCAAATAACGGAGCCATAGTTTGCGCAGGATCTAACGGTTTTACTGTCCTCGAGTAAAGGCTTCCGCTTCGAATGTGGCGATACGCCGGCACTAGTGAAAGCGGGAGATGAATGGAGCTTAGCCATAAGAACTATTGGAACGGGAGGGACAGCTCGGTCCGATTCCGTTGACTGCTTAAAAGCAACGATCAGTCCGATAAGCCCCTGCTTCAAACAGCGTAAGATTTAAGGCGGCGGGCATTCCATAGATTAGAAGAATAGCAGCGTCATAGAGCAATTCTATTGAATAAGGAGCTTCTCACTCTCTGTGAGGAGTTTCTTTTTGTTTAGGAAGGCAGTAAATGGCGAAGAATGGTTAAGAAAAACCACTTTCAAATAGGGCGTCTTTCTTGTTTATCTTGAATAGGCGGGAATCCCCCTGCCAACAAAGAGTAGGGAGGGGGATTGGGATCAATCACGTATGGAAGTCGGAAGATATCTAACACAAATCACAATTATTTGCATGAGATTTCCATCGGAATGGGAGGTTGGCAATTGTCTAAACCGATGCGCTCTCGTTGGACTTAGTGAAAATCTACATCAATTTTCTTTTTCGTTGTTTGTGCTTGCTTCGGCATAGTGATTTCCAGCACCCCGTTTTTATAGGATGCCTTTACTCCTTCTTCATTTACTGGAGCAGGAAGAGAGATGGTTCGGTGAAAGCGGCCTGAGTATCTTTCTCTTCTGTGCATGTGCTCGTCTTGGGTTTCATGGGTGCGGTTGATGGAGCCGCTCACTGTCAGCCGATTGTTTTCAATGTCAATATGCACGTCTTCTTTTTTTTCTATTCCTGGAATGTCGCAACTGGCGATGATCGCATGATCTGTTTCATGCACATCTACGCGAATGTTTCCTAACTGGCGGGCCTCACCTTCTAAATCCCAAGGGAACGCGGAAAACAGTCTGTCAATATCTTTTCTGATGATGGATAACTGCCGAAATGGATCATTAGGAATTAACGCCATTCTTTATCCTCCTCCTCCTGTTATTTGTACCATATTATTGTTTCGCATTTAGCCAATCATTATGCTGAGAATCCTTTCATAAGAGCAGGTTTCTTTCTAAATGAAACTCCCTTAACGAAATTTTCGGATGCGAAAGTTGCCTTCAAGCAGCACCCAATTTTGCGGAAATGGATATCCCAGTACCCAGTAGCTGATTCCGCGTAAGCCATAGTCTTTGACCAGATCAAATTTAGCTTGGGCGCTGCGGGCATCTTCAAACCAGACTTCATGCTGGCGGCCTTTTTCGTCCCAATAGCGAAAAAAAGGAGATTGCGCCGTTTGATCGTACTGGATCACGGCCTTATACTTTACGGCGCGGCGGATCGCTTCTTGCATATCAAAGGTTTCTGCTTCCTGGCCTTGGACATGCGGAAGGAGCCAATCACGGGCGTATACTTGGAAGCCCATAAAGATTTTATTCTTTGGGATCACGGTGACCGCATAATCAAGAACGCGCTTTATTTGATTAAGCGGAGAGATCGCTTGCGGAGGTCCGAAGCGATAGCCCCATTCGTAGGTCATTAATACGACAAAGTCTACGATTCTGCCATGAGCGGCGTAGTCGTGGGCTTCATATAAAAGTCCTTTCTGTTCGGAGCTGATCTTCGGCGCTACGGCGGTGGAAACGGAATACCCTTTGGGACGCAAGCGGTTCACCGCACGCTGCAAAAACTGATTATACAGCTCGCGATCAGCTGGATAAACGTTTTCAAAGTCGACATTAAGTCCTTTATACCCTTTGGTTCGCATGGTGTTTTCAATATTGGTGAGTAACCGGTTTTGCACGGTCGTATTTGAAAGAATGGTATGAGCTAAACGGGAACCGGGGTCTTCGCTTGTAAAATTAGTGATGCACATTAACGGCATCACTCTCGCTGCTTGTGCAGCTTGGAGGATAGGAGCATCATCAATAGGCTCTAATCCGCCGTCTGCTTTCATAATGTAGCCAAAGGGGGACACGTAAGTTAAATATCTGCCAACTTCACGGACTTCTTTGCCCCCTTGTTCTCCTTTATTGATTGTATAGGCATTGACATCAATCATCGGTCTAGGAAAAGGAATGACTAGCATCGTTCCTTGAGAAACCGCTTGAGGATTTTGAATTTGATTCGCTTGCATCAGCTCCCGGACTGTCACGCCAAAGCGCTGGGCAATTTGCTGCAGGCTTTCGCCGCGCTGCACAGTGTACCTTCGGGGCGGAATGAGCAATGTATTTCCCGGCTGGAGAGGAGCTGCACTGCTAATCGCATTTACTTGAGCAATCGCTGCGGCCGTCACACCGTATCTACGGGCAATTTGCCATAAGGATTCCCCAGCTCGAACGGTATGCCGGCGGATCATGCTTGGAATAATAAGCGCCTGGCCAATGACGAGCTGATTCGGATTGGGAAGTCCATTGGCAGCAATCATCTGAGCAACTGTTATCCCATAACGCCTAGAGATACTCCATAATGATTCTCCTCTTTTCACTACATGAATAATCATGTCTGTCCTCCTCTATTTTCAATATATCCTATATGTATGCCGCTGAGCGGGAAGATAGAAAGGGATCAGCAGGATGACATCTTATTCTTTAAGCCGGTCAGAGGGAAGATGCAGTTTTAACGGGTTAGAGGCCAAGAATGTGTATCCCGCATTAGGGATAGAGCGGAGAACAAACAGTCTAAGCGGGAGGCGGTAGCCCTTACATGCTTGATTTATTCGGCAAAGGCGCTGCGATGTTACTTTTCATCAGCAGAGAGGATAGTAAGCCCCTGCTGTTAGCGGGTTCAATTTGCGGAAACTTTTCCTTTTTCAAATTCGTATATAAGGTAAGTAGTAATCCAGCTTTAGGAAAGTGGTGGTGTATATGAAATTATGGCTGTCCGCGCTATTCATTGGTATCGTGGTTTACTACAGCTATCAGCTGATTCGGGTACTATTTAAAATGAAACAAAGCATTGTGTTCCCTGCGACAGAAAGAGAATGGAAATCTGTGAGAAAGTTCCCATTACAAGCTGTTTATTCCCCTGAATTTTCAAAGCAAAAAAGCGGCATTCTCTTATACTCTTTTATCCTTTTGTCTGTGCTTGCCATGCTTCTTTTAGGTGTATATATAGAGGGGTTCGATTGGACTTTCATTCTGCCTGTTTTTCTGCCGATTGCATATTCTAATTCATTATTAAATCTATTTGCGGTTGTCAAAGGGGGGATATTAAGCGGAAACCGTTTTATTCCTTGGCATAAAATCAAGTCATTTCAGTTCATTCCGATTACGATGAATCACAGGTTTTACGGTTTTGGAAAAGAAGTGAATGACGGTTGGGAATTGGAAATGAAAACGAAATTTTTTTCGGCAAGCTGCATCATCACTTCGCGGGAAACGAAGGAAAAGCTAGCGGCAATATTGAGGGAACAGGCGGTGATAGAGCTGGAAGAAGAGTCGCCTGAAGATGGGGTGAACAGCTAGGGTTTAGTGATATTATGAACTCGCAAGCGTTATGGGGGGATTAAGATACGATCACTAGCTTATTCGATTGCGGAATTAGTACGGCTCAAAAATCAAAGCTTTGTAACGGTTATTCGCTATAAATGGGATGGCAAGCAAAAGTCGTTGGTTTTGGAGTCAGATCAACAAGTAAAGAAATGTATAAATTGAGTCCTGTTATTCACGGGAAGGCCTCGACATTGCAAACAGATTAAAGAAACGATACCGGAGAGAAAATGGTTTTATGGAGAATGGACAAAGAGGCTTAGAAAGCCAGTGTATCGAATGAAGATATTTCGTCTCGATTATCGAAATTAGACGGACTTGCTTCTTCACAGTGGGATAAAGTGCTTCAGACTATGAGAGAGGTTAAAAAAGCAGGGTATCAAGAGGCTATTATCTCAAGCCTTATACAGGACATTCAAGAAAAGCTTGAACAACAGCTTTGATTAAATAAAGGAATTAAGAAGCAGAAGGCCAAAGCGGCGCTTCTGCTTTTTAATATTCCTTTGATCGCGTTCTCCTCTTAAAGAGATTTTACAGATTTTCCGAACAAGAAAGCCCACACAGGTCGCAGACCGTCTTTAGACGTGGGATGATAGTGAGGTCAAATACGGAGTACCGCATTTAACCGTAAGGTTTTGCGGTACTTCAAGTATTGGAAAACTCCACTATATTTATTTATATATATTTGTTGTCGTTTATAGTGAAAACTGATAAAAATATAAGTATGGAAGATTATAGAAGAACTACTACAACCGTATCATTCATTAACTATCATTTGGTGTTTTGTCCTCGATACAGAAGAAAAATATTTCTTGACAACAAGGTAGAAAAGAGATTCAAAGAAATGGTGCACGAAATATGCGAACCACTAAAAATACAAGTGATTGCTTTAGAATGTGACAAAGACCATGCACACACGTTTCTCAATGTACTACCTACACAAGCCCTGCAAACATCATGGCAAAAATCAAAGGAGTGACATCTAAACAGTTGCGAGAAGAATTTCCGCACCTGCGACACCTGCCAAGTTTGTGGACACGTTCTTTTTTTGTTTCTACTGCTGGAAACGTATCAAGTCAAACTATAAAGCGATATGTTGAACAACAAAAAACAAGGGGGTGAAATCATGTCACAAACAATCACTGTAAAAATCAAATTGCTACCTACTAAAGAACAGGATTTGACTTTGACCGAAATGAGTAAAACATACATTTCAACAATCAACGATCTTGTGTCTGAAATGGTAAAAGAAAAG